>DEAP01000106.1 GCA_002348225.1 Dehalococcoidia bacterium UBA2979 | reverse complement strand
TATAAGGGGTGGCGGAATAACAATATCCTCTGAGCCCACAATCGCGAGTACGGGGATGTCCAGACTTGCCAGGGATTCTGGTGTGGGGCTCATATTGTTAGTAGAAGTAATATTTGGATTTCTAGGAGGATTCAAACTGGCAATTTGCTGATAAAGAAAGGCGCCGTCCGGTTTCTCTTTTTTGAAATTGTCACCGATTGCTCTTTGCTCAAGCGTAAGTCCAGCAGTGTCTTCTCTGAGCTCAGCGGCTAATTGTAATTGTTCCGGCCAGTCAAAAAATCCCCATGTGCCGCCCATCACCAACTTGTTCACCTTTTCTGGAAAGTGCACCGCGAAACCAAGCCCTGTACGTCCACCCATTGACTGGCATATTAGAGATACCTTCTCAATCTTAAGCCACGAGAGTAGATCGTTGAGATCCTCTACAAATCTATTTCCACCCAATGACTCGGGATCTGCTGACCACCCAAATCCTCGATGATCAATAGTTAAACACCTGTAGGTTTTGGAGAAATAGGGTATCTGCTGCCACCAAGAAATATGATTACCAGCAGCACCATGAAGGAACACCAGCGTCTCAGCATTATCAGGACCAGTGTGATCCTCGTAATAAATCTGTGCTGGAGGCACATCAAGATATGGCATGCAGGAGTCTCCATTTAAGTTAACGAACAAAGGGTAAAGCCTTGTGCCCTTTGTGTCTCAGTTGCCCCAGTAAATACGATCAATGCGGATGCCAGTTTAGTCTGGCTTGAAGGAGTTTTTGCTGAGCTGCTGGGAGTATTAGGTACAAAGCCGAACTCTCGACCAACGTCTTACCATTTTCCAGGCTTATCGATGCTGTGAGATTTACTCTCCGGCCACGTTTCTCATCCGCTTTTGCCAGGATTCTTAATTTTTTCCCGACTGGAACCGATGCTCGATATTTAATTTCGAGCGTCGCTGTTACTCCGAGAACTTGTTCCTTTGACCAAAGTGCCCAAGCCATAGCCTCATCGATCAGCGTCGAGAGTATTCCACCATGAATCACCTCAGGGAAGCCTTGATGAACTTCCAGAGGCGTATAGATGCATTCAACGGTTTCATCACTGAGTCTAGAAAATCTCATATTGAGGCCAGACTGATTCTGTGTTCCACAGGCAAAGCATATCTGTTCGTACATCTTCGCGTCGAAAGGGACACCACCTGTCAGTAAGTCGGTCATTGCTTTCCCCACCGTTGCTCCAGTCTTAACAGTTTCGGTTATTAACTCGAAATTTTATTACGAAATCAAATCGTATAGGATTGATACGAAAAGGTAAATTTGAAGCTTGAGAGTTGGTTCAATGTCAGAACAAAAATCATCTGAAGCACCAGTGCTTGGAGGTCAGGCGGTGGTAGAGGGCATCATGATCAGAGGCCTGAATACTCTTACGGTTACAGTGAAGGCCCCTGACTCAAATACCATTACACGTACGGAGGTGTTGAGTCCTATCTTCAGCGGCTCATTTCGACGCATTCCTTTTGTGCGGGGGATACTGGTTTTGGTAGAAACTCTCACCTTGGGATTAAAGGCTCTCACTTGGTCATCAGCAGTTGCGGCAGGGGAGGTTAAAACTGCTGACGAGGCGTCAGGTCTCACGTTTCTCGATTGGATAATTTTCTTAGTAGCGTTTGGGATTGGGATAGGTGTTTTTTTCGCGGGACCCGTGATTGTGACCGGTTGGCTAGAAGCAACTCTACCATCTTGGTTAGTGCTACTGATTGAGGGCGCCCTGAGACTTGGATTATTGCTGGCATATATCTGGGGGATCGGACACATATCTGACGTAGAGCGAATGTTTCAGTTCCATGGTGCTGAACACATGGCTATTGCTGCGGCTGAGTCTCTAGACCGATTAACCCCTGAATCAGTAATGAAATATTCCCGTTTACATCCAAGGTGCGGGACTTCCTTTTTGTTGATGGTGGGTCTTGTTTCTGTCGTTGTCTTTGCGTTCGCCGGCAGTGAGCCTCTTTGGTGGAGGGTATCTTCTAGACTATTGTTGATTCCAGTGGTCGCTGGTGTTGCCTACGAGTTAATTAGATTGGCCGATCGATTTCAGCAATTCCGGGGGGTAAGGCTGATTACCGCAGGTAATCTTAATCTCCAAAGACTAACCACTCGACCTCCAGAATTAGAGCATGTCGAGGTTGCAATCGAAGCTGTGAACTCTGCTCTCGACTCTGAGAAGGAACTACAACTTGGCAAAGATACATAATCAGTGGCTCGTGCCGTAGCGGTAAAAGTCAGTAGCCGCTACGATTTGGTCGAATCGAACCTGAACGGATGGGTGAAAAATGACTTCTTCTAATCTCACTGAACAAATTATTTCAGCAGCGAAAAACGAAGGCCGTACGCTTCTAACTGAAGTCGAATCAAAAAATCTATTGATGGCTGAGGGAATTACCGTCACTGACGCACATCTAGCTACAGACGCCGACGAGGCAGCAGCTGCTGCAGAGAAAGTTGGCTTCCCTACGGTGATGAAAATAATTTCTCCTGACATTGCTCACAAATCTGATGTAGGCGGAGTAGTGGTTGGACTTGCGGATGCTGACGCCGTCCGCACTGGTTACGAGGAGATGCTCCGGACAGTGCGGGAATCTGCCCCTGATGCTCGAATTGATGGAGTTTCGATTCAAACCATGGCGGAACCTGGTATTGAGGTCATCGTCGGCTCTACCACTGATCCACAATTTGGCCCGGTAATGATGTTTGGCCTAGGTGGTGTATTTGTGGAAGTACTGAAAGACGTGTCTTTTAGGATCGTTCCATTAGCATCGAGAGATGCTTCGCAAATGATCAGAGAGATTGATGCGTTACCAATATTAGAAGGCGTTCGAGGTCAGGCGGGGGCGGATTTGGGTGCCTTGGAACAACTGTTGCTTGCGGTATCGGAATTGATCGAACGTCGACCAGAAATCGCTGAGCTAGATTTGAATCCAGTGTTTGCTTACCCCGATGGGGCTATAGCGGTGGACGCGCGCGTAGTCCTTCACGAAGAATAGAGATTGTAGGGAACCAGCATGAAAATCGATAACGAAAGACTACATCGGGCACTGAATCCACGCTCAGTCGTGGTGGTTGGTGATAAGGGGCCGCAATACATGTGGCTAACAAATATGGAGAATTTCACCGGGGAACTTTATTCGGTTCAGGTTGATCCGAACGAGATCCCTGGGATTGAAGAGAAACAAATCCCTAATTTTAGTTCAGTAGCAGAGGTTCCTGGTGATGTTGATCTTGTTATTTGCGCAGTACCTCGCCAAGTCACTCCAATAATTGTTGGGCAGGCCATCGAGAAGAAAGTCGGTGGTATTTCAATGTTCACTTCTGGTTTTGCAGAGACAGGAGAACCGGAGGCAATCGAACTGCAGGAGAAGATCGTTTCTGCCTGCCTCGAGGATGGTATGCCGCTCGTCGGTCCTAATTGCATGGGTGTGTACAACCGTGAACTAGGAGTTAAATTCAACGCCCAGCAGGAGCAAGGTGCGGGTTCAGATGTGGGCGTTATATCACAGAGTGGTACCCATGGGATTGGGATCTCACTAGGTGCTCAACGATTAGGGATCAAAGTGGGCCGTACTATTTCCATTGGTAACGCAGTTGTCTGTAACGAAAGTGATTATCTTGAGTACCTCATTGACGATCCTGCTTCGCCAATAGTGGTCATGTATTTGGAAGGCGTGAAGGAGGGCCGAAGATTCTTTGAAAAATTGAAGGAACTTGCGGCAAAAAAACCAACCGTGATTTGGCGTGGTGGTGGTACTGACGCTGGTGCCCGAGCGGCACACTCACACACCGCCTCTCTGGCAACTGACACGGCGGTCTGGGACGGAATGATCCGTCAAGCTGGCGCTATTCCAACCGAGTCACTTGAAGATACTTTGGATGTTTTGACCACACTGGTCCATTCACCTCCATGTAGTGGTAAGGGTGCAGCTTTAGTTGCTATGACCGGCGGTCAGAGTGTCGCAATAACAGATCAGTTTCAGAGGGCTGGTTTTGACGTCCCTGAGTTGACTCAAGATTCCTATGATGTTCTTGGTGAGTTTTTCGTAACGATCGGGGGTTCGTATCGGAATCCGTTCGATGCGGCAAGCACAATTAGGAGTGAGACCGAAAATCTAGAGAAGATACTTGAAGTTTTGGCAGAGGATGACAATATTGATGCAGGAGTAGCAATCGAATTGACTACAGCGGGATTTGACAAGGATCCTGAACGTCTAGACGCTCAGCTGAGTCTCCTCGCGGAGTATCGCGAGAAGACGAATCAGCCCGTGGTTGCGATGATGCCTGAGGGTGGTGCGGTGAGCGGACAGGCGGAAGTGGTCGTATCGGCAAGAGCAAGGGTCTCTGAACTGGGATTTCCGGTATACCCGTCTTTCAGGAGAGGTGCGGAAGCACTAGCTCGAAGCCAGTCTTACTGGCACTGGCGAGGTGTGCCAAGCTCATAACTTTGAAATATTCTGACTTATTGAAGAATATCTCCGACACTCAAGATCTCAGATGCTGGGACTTTCTTAGATCCTGGCTGCTGCACTCTTTGAAGAGTGATGCTGCCGCCGATGACAGACACTTCTACACCTTGATCTGTAGCAGACAGGACGGTTCCTGGGACATCCTTTACGCCACCACCGGGTAGGTAGGAGCTTCCGAATAATTTCAGCGTCGAGCCATTTAGACTGGCTGATGCCCCCGGTTGCGGGTCACATCCCCGGATAGTGTTATGCACCAATTGTCCATGGGCACCGAAATTAATTACCCCATGCTCTGGCTCACATGGGCCTTCATAAGTGGCAATAGTTTCGTCCTGCACGATACTCGAGGCGTCACCGGTCCTGACTAGACCTACCGCCTCTGTCAGTGCTTCTACTCCCATTGGATACAATCTGTTGAAATATATACTGCCCACAGTGTCATCGGCTTCGATAGGAGTGCTTTTTTGTAATATGACCGGGCCGGTATCAATTCCTTCATCGACCCAGAAAATTGTCAATCCTGTTTCTTCTCGTCCTTGGAGGATGGCCCAATTCATTGCAGCTCTGCCTCTGTGCAACGGAAGAAGGCTGGGGTGATACTGAATCGCACCATGTGTTGCCGCGTCAAGTACATTCTGTCTAACTATGTCTGTAACAAAAGCAAACACAAGTAGATCCGGCTGCCACGATAAATATTCGTTGAATTTTTCTTCATTTCGTAGTTCACGAGTGAAGATGTTTGGAATACCGGCATCTTTCGCTGCATCATCGAGAGGGTCACTTTTGCCGTCTGCAATTTTTGGTGTTGAAACACCTACCACATTCTCACCGGCCTCCTGAAGGGAGTCGAAAACATCTTTGCCAAATGCTTGTTGCCCAAACACTACGATTCGCATAATTACTTCAACCCTCCGCTACCCCGGCTCAGACCGTTACTGCCCTCATAGTACCGGATCAAAAGCATGAGGGCACAACAGGAGAATCTACCATTGCATTCATTAATTGCTCAAGTGCTTGACCATGAACGGCTGACATCCTCCCGGTCGGACCACCGGCTGATCCAATTGCAAATACGGCAAAGCTCAGGAACACACTCGTCACGTAGAGATCTGCCATCTCATGGGCGGACATGACAGGAATTCCGTGTTTTTCTAGTGATACTCGGTAAGTATCAATCAGGCTTTGATGATTTGCTTTGTACTCGTTTGGGCTAAGGCTTAGGGTCAAAAAATAAGCTAAATCGTAGACGCCACTGGCGATAGATACGAATTGCCAATCAATTGCAGTCACCTCGCTGGTAAACCGGTCTAGAAAGAGATTGTCCGGCCGAAAGTCTCCGTGGATCAAAGTGGAGTGATCAGAACAAATTCGTTTCAATAAATCTGGGTATGTTTCAACAGCGCGGTCGATTAGAGGTGTTAAATGTATCGGAATATCTGACTTCCTTTGTAACATTTCCCATGCCTGCGAAAAGGCATTTTGGACCGGTTGGGCGTTGTGCAAACCGACAGTAGTCTGTGGCAGCCAGTCCAGTCCATGCAGTAACTCAGACCCCCAAAAAATAGAGTGGAAAGAGGCTAAAGCGCGCACAATTACGGCTGCTTCGCCTGCTTGATATCCATCTAATTGATTCCCCTGATTATCGGCAGATTGAGCTTCAAGAAGAATTAGATGGCCATCCCCCTCGGGAAGATGTTTGAAATTATTGTATAAACATTTAGGAATGCCCATTTCGGACTTTGAATCGATCGAGTGAGAGAATTCATTGTAGAAATTGATTTCTCGTTCATACCAACGCTGGAAAGTAGCCACTGGTAAGGGCATAGCTGGCGTAGATTTGGCAATTATTTGGGTGGGTCCCTCACCGTCTTCGTAGCCAATATTCAGGAGTGCTACCTCACTGTTCACTCCTTTCATTTCACCTATCTCTTGACTTAGTATTTCCCTTACCGAAGTGAGTCCGTCGATTAATTTCTGGTCTCTGAGAAGCTTTGTCAACCATCTTGGTGTTAGTTCGTGATAGGTGAGGGGAGCGTTAGTGGATTTCAATTTCAACCGTCTTAAGTATTGCCAATTCGATTACAGAGTATACGCCTCCAATGATATTAATCCTTACACATGTACACAGGTGCCAAGGGCGCTATATTTACATGTGTTTTATCTTTAAGGAAGTGACCTTGTCAAGTTCAATCCCGACTAACTTTGAATTACCTGTTGACCGCCATGTGCTTTCGAATGGCCTCCGAATTCTCCTACATAAAGATTCCTCATCTCCAGTCGTATGTGTCGCCGTTTACTACCACGTAGGCATGCGGTCAGAGCCAAAAGGCCGCACAGGATTTGCTCACTTATTTGAACACTTGATGTTCCAAGGATCTCAGCAACTTGGCAAGATGGAGCTTGTCTCCCAGGTGCAGTCGGTCGGTGGAACACTTAACGGCTCTACTCGATTTGACTTTACAAATTATTGGGAAGTTGTACCGTCGCATGCTTTGGAACTCGTACTGTGGATGGAAGCCGATCGGATGCGTGGACCCAACATTACTGAAACTGAGTTAGTGAATCAACGAGACGTAGTGAAAAATGAAATAAAGGTGAATGTACTAAATCGACCATACGGGACGTTCCCGTGGCTCGATGTGCAGGAACATGCATTCGACAATTGGCATAACAACCATAACGGATACGGGGATATGGTCGATTTAGATGCGGCAGATTTGAAAGATGTCGAGGAGTTTTTCTACCGCTACTATTCGCCTCGTAACGCAGTTCTTTGTATTGCTGGTGATTTTGAAACCGAAGAAGCTCTTGGCTACGCTGAGAAATACTTTGCCGATATTCCTGCCCAGGAATTGCCGGTGCCGGTGGATATTTCCGAATCTCAGCAATTTCAGGAGAGGAATATTCATAAGATCGACAACATGGCATCTCGGCCAGCCCTGGCGGTGGCATACAGGACACCTGAGAGAGGCACCAAGGAATTCTATGCCCTCGGTTTACTGAATTCTATTCTGACTGTGGGCGATGATTCTTTGCTACGACAACGACTTGTGCGCCAAAAGGGATATACCAGTTCTGTGTCCGGATCGATGAATTTCCTTGGACATATGCATAATGCGGAAACGCCACTGGTACATACCACATCGCTTATACATGATCAGGATGTGAGTCCTGATCAAATTCTCGATGACATGGATGAGGTAATCGCATCGCTTAAATTGGATGACTTTGATGAAGACTTGCTGGTCAGAGCAAAGACGAAGGTAAGGTCAGGGTTGTACGGCTTGCTGTCTGGATCAGGATATCCGAGATTTGGTGTGGCTGACCTTCTTTCTTCGTTTGAACTGCTCGAAGGTAACGCGGAGAATGCATCTGATATTCCAAGACGGTTCGACGAGGTCAGTGCTGACGATCTAGTCCGGACTGCCTCGAACTACCTCGTCCCCGAAAACAGAACGATCATTAGACTCGAAGCTGGAGTTTCTCCATGAGTGGTGCGTTGCTTCCTCGTCCAGAACTTGGTGATATTCGTCCTTTCGAGGCAAATCCGAGAGAAATAAATAAGTTAGACAATGGGATGGAAGTATCTTCTTTCGCGCTCGGTCGGGCACCACTCGTCTTCCTTCGGTTGAATATTCGAAATCACCGAGTCTTTAACCGAGAATCGATTTGGCTTGAACGATTCTCAGCCCAATATTTAAACGAGGGCGGTGCAGGTTCCTATGATCCTGATTCGCTTGCTCGCGAATTCTCCTCCATTGGCGGTCAATTACACATTTCTGCCGATGAGGCAGCTACAACTTTTTCCACGACAGTGCCTTCTGAGAGTCTTTCAACAGCATTGAACTTACTTGGGCTCGCGGTGAAAGAACCAACATTCCCTGAGCAGGAGGCAGAAAGGATTCGCGATAATCTCCTCCGAGAGCTGGAACTGTCTCTGGATCAACCTCAGGTGGCGGCTGCACAGGGATTCCGTAATTTGGTTTATGGTGATGATCACCATTTCGGTAACCTGTTGCCTCAGAGAGAATATCTTCAGGAGTTCGGTCGTGGAGATGCTCTGAATTATTGGTCAGAACAACAATCAGCAGACCGAGCACATATCTATGTCTCAGGCCAGTTCGACCGAGAAGTATTGGTAAATGAAGTTGAGAGCAATTTCTCAAACTGGAAAGTTGGTGGGGTAGCATTAGGTGATCTGGGTCCGGCCGTTTGGAACCACAAAACACGACTGTTCAATCGAGATCAAGCGGAGCAGTCTACTATCTATATGGGACTCCCGGTCATTGCCCCTGGTGAGTCTGATTGGATTGCCCTGGAAGTACTGAATGCTTTGTTAGGGGGCTCATTTCATTCTCGGATAACTCTGAATATCAGAGAAGATAAGGGATACACATACTCCCCAAGATCGGCTCTACTGACTCAACCAAATGATGGTGTCTGGCTGCAAATGGCTGACGTGACCACAGACGTGACCGCAGCTGCCATCAAGGAAATCTTATTTGAAATAAGTCGGATACGTACTGACCCGCCTGAATTAGATGAGCTCCAGGATATAAAACAATATATGGTCGGTTCGTTTATTCGGCAGATGTCAGAACCAGTGTCACGCATGGGTCATTTCGTCTTTTCAGATCTACACGGAATATCGGATGACGAAGACGATCATTACATTGAACAGGTGATGAATCTACAGCCAGAAGATATTCGACGTACCGCGGAAACCTATCTCGATCCCTCACGATTTAGCGTATCTATTGCCGGAGACATTGATCGTATTAAGGATTCATTGTCTTCGGTGGAGGGTTTAAGCCCCTTTGAGACGGCTACGTGATCAAGTTGTTTTGACAAGCACTTTTGAGAGCAGACGACAAATCAGAGCATTAACGCAATTACTTCGGCAACTGTTTCTTCCCGTATACGGACCTACCTTTTTACTGTCAGCTGGCCAAGGGGCGGTGATGCCGATACTTCCTCTTGCTGCCCAGGATCTTGGTGCATCGATCGCTCTGGCTGGGATAATCGCTGCTCTTAGGGGATTAGGTAATTATATTTTTGATATTCCAGCAGGAATTATTGTCGGCAGGATAGGTGAGCGCTGGTCCATTCTATCTTCCGGAGCAATCCTAGTAGTCGCATGTGTATTTGCGATTTATGCGATAACCGCTATCGAGTCATCAACGACAACTGCTCTGATTTGTTTTTCTGCTGTAATTTTTCTCATGGGTGCTGCGTCATCGCTCTGGCAGGTCGCTCGCTTGGTATACATTGCCGGCGCTTGTTCGGAAGAACTTCGAGGGCGAGGGATATCGCTTGTGGGTGGGTTTACTCGAGCGGGGAGATTTGCAGGACCGGTACTAGCTGCGTTCCTATATACCTTCAGCGGTTTGGAGATGGCATTCGTATTATTTTCTATTTTTACTTTAGTGGCTCTAGTATTGATTCTCTCGTCTTTTCAAGACACGCTGCACAGAGTTCCTGAAGATACGATTTCACTGCGTGAGATCGGCGTAGTAATCATTAATTACAAATCTATTTTTAGTACCGTTGGCGTTGCAGTTATTTTGCTGGCTGTGGTTAGGCATTCTCGCGATGTATTTTGGCCGTTGTGGGGTAGTCAGATTGGTCTTAGTGCACAGGAAATATCTCTCATAATGGGGCTTTCCTTTGCCGTAGACACCGTACCATTTTATTTTGCCGGGATAATAATGGATAAATTCGGCCGCCGAGCAGCGGCAATCCCGAGTCTGCTGATTCTCTCGGTCACCACGTTGGGCTTGATTTTCACCGAATCTTTTTCTGAAATGCTCATTGTTTGCCTGATTAGTGGATTTGGGAATGGACTCGGTAGTGGCATCGTAATGACCATCGGTGCAGATCTCTCGTTGCCAGAGAATAGAGGGCAATTCATCGGTGTTTGGCGGCTTGTTTCTGACACTGGACAAGCTGGCGGAAGCATGCTGGTAGGACCTCTTGCAGCTATCACTTCACTTGCATTTACTGTTTCAGGGATCGGTGCAATAGGTCTACTAGGAGTGTTGATGTTCGTGTTTTTTGTACAAGAGCCTAAAACAATTGAGCTACCTTCACGATCGACTGATGACTCTAGTTGACTGGGTCATTAAAAAAATCTTGATCCCCATCAGCAACTTTCCACATATACCACGAGCCAGCCGAGCAATAAGGTTCCCAGCGCTGACCGATTTCCGAAGCTACTTTAGGTGTCACTAGTCCCTCGACTTGATAGGCAATTTTCATGCCATTCCTTACTCCGAGATCTCCGACGGGGAGAATGTTAGGTCTTCGTAACTGCGACATCAGAAACATGTGAGCAGACCAAACTCCTAATCCATGAACCTGGGTGATACGTGTGATCACATCTTCATCAGTCAAGTTAGTTAACTCATCAAAATCAAGCTCCCCAGACTCGACGTGCTCAGCAAGGCTCCGAAGATATGAAGTTTTTTGCTGTGATACTCCAGCAGCTTTAAAGACATCACTTCTTGTGTTCAGGACTTGCCTAGGCGACGGGAAACCAGATTGTAGAGTTCTCTTATACGAAGCGAGCCAGCGCTTCTGAATAGCTGAGGCTGCCGAGCCCGCAAGTTGTTGAAACATGATTGTTCTGCACAGTGAAGACCAACCATCAGAAGTTGGTGGGCTTGGACGATAAAAACCGTACCGTTCGATTAACGTTCGTAAGATAGGGTCTTTTTCCTGTAGATACAGGCCAGCCTTTTTCATCCATCGGACTCTCGCATAATTATTTATCGGCATACGATGATTCTATCTGTTAAACCTCTAATCAAATTGGACCTTTGGTTGAATTAGGTTGTATGCTTTAGGTTCCGGTCGAGGTAGCTCAGCTGGTAGAGCATTGCCCTGAAAAGGCAAGGGTCGGCGGTTCGAGCCCGCCCCTCGACACCATTCTCTGTTTGAGCGGTATCCCTTGCGAGAACTTGGGAGGTGTCAATGAAAAAGTTGGTCAGTTTACTTATTGGGCTTCTAATTTTTCTGGGCACAATTTCTTGCTCGAGCGAGAGCGAGATAGTCTCAACCAGAGTTGTTGAAGTTAATAGTGCCGAGACAGAGTCAACAACTACGGCTGGGACTCCAGCCACCACAGTATCAGAGACTGTGACGAATACTACACCAGTGGTAAATGCCTCCGATGACTCGTCGACGACTGCATCCTCGAGTTCCACTCCAGTGACCCCTGAAAATGCAAGCAATGCCAACGGATCAATGGGCACCATGAGTATTACGCGCTGCGCTGATATCGAGATCGATTTAGCATTTATCCAGGGGCCAGAGGGATCTAAGCAGGACCGATGCGCGAGTCGCTTGAGTGACTTGGTTTTTGATTTTACTTCCTATCAAGGCACGCCAGATTCGATTTACGCCGATGTTTATGATGCGATACTCGGCGCCAGTGAAGCATTTCCTATACCTGACGGTGCGACCAGCCAAACTATCCATTTGTACGTGTCTATTTGGCATAGAGAAACTACTAATCATCTTGCCGTGGTGAAGCACCGGTGCGGATATATTGATAGTTCCAGTTCGGGAGAGTGTGAACGTAATTTACTCACTCCCATGGCTACGCAAGGCCGAGGTATGGGAGTGCTCTCCAGGGACTCGGCCCTATTCGAAATAGTTTGGCCCACTCTAGACGACCATGAATTTGCACCGACCAGCCACTGGATCCCAGCCAGTCATGAGTGGATCCATGTTTATCAAAATGCTCATGTACTTAATCACGAGGGGCCGATACCCAGTTTTAATGAAATAGATTTAAAAGGTCCGGTATGGCTTTACGAAGGCACGGCTGACTATCTCGCTGCACTGATCTCCGATCAATTCATTCCGGGAAATTTTGCCAGCGAGTTAGAAGGCTGGGTGACAGCAGCTCATGAAGTATTCAATGAACACGATGTTCCTGCCGACGATATTCTATTGTCCTGCGAGAGCCCGGCAGATCAGGTGGAATCTGAGATAACAGGGGACTCGTGGCAATGCTCGATTGGTCGGGTAGCTGTTGCATACCTGCAGCATCAGTCGGGCTCAACATCAGTGGAACATTTCCGCTCGTTTAACGAAGAATTGAAAGATTATGGTTGGTTGATCGCTTTCGAGAGGAATTTCGGCCGGTCATATGCACAGTTTCAGCTTGAGTTCGCAGAGTTTTTGGAGATGCAACTTGACATTAAGTTAGCATTCATTGGTCAACCGTCCATAGACTAGAGCTTGTATCTGTTATACCCCAATTACATCCATATGCTTTTTTTATCTACTTCTATCGAGTGACTGGAGATGACTTATAGGATTGGATCAGCAATTTTTGAAATCATCCTCGTCCGATGTAAGGCATCTTGGTAGCCATAACTGTCATAAATTGTACGTTGGTGTCGAGCGGAAGTTCGGCCATATAGACGATCGCATCAGCGACAGCCTGAACATCCATTACAGGCTCCTCACGGGTCACACCATTAGCCTGTAAGACTCCTTCACTCATTCTTTGAGTCATCTCTGTGGCGGCGTTCCCGATATCTATCTGTCCACAGACAATATCGTGCTCACGTCCGTCAAGTGATGTCGCCTTAGTCAAACCCGTTATCGCATGTTTTGTCGAAGTATAGGGTGCCGACATGGGTCGAGGTCTGTCTGCAGATATTGAACCGTTATTTATAATTCGTCCGCCTTTAGGATTTTGTGATTTCATTATTCTGAACGCTTCCTGAGTACAGAGAAATGTACCGGTGAGATTTGTATTGACTACATTCTGCCAGTCTTCAATGGTTAGTTCTTCAATAGGAACAGTCGGAGCACCGATGCCAGCGTTATTGAATAATAGATCTAGGCGTCCAAATCGTTGGTTTACTTCATCGAATAAATTATGTACGGAACTCGCATCACATACATCGCCTGTAATCACCATTGACTCGGTATTGCTTACGGCTCCGAGTGCCAGTGTTTCTTCCAATTGTGATTTGCGGCGCCCAAATAAGACAGTGGTATATCCTTGGGCCATAAGTGCCAGCGCTGAGGCTCGTCCGACACCGGACCCAGCGCCTGTAATCAATGCTATTTTGTGTGTTGAGTCTATGGGCATAGTTTATTCTCCTTCCCCCATTTTAATATGGAGTGGTGATGGTTAGATGCCCAGTGATAGTGATTTCGAAACATAAGATGGTTGTATGAATCAGGACAGCAAGATGGAACAGCAACAGTCAGCTCTATCAGGAATTAAAATCCTCGATTTCACTCGATATCAGCAAGGACCTTTTGCCACGGTTCTTTTGTCTGATATGGGTGCGGAAGTAATAAAGATTGAGGAGCCAGGTGGCGAGCCAGGACGCGCGACAGGTCTTCAGAATGACGGATTCTCTGCCTATTTTGAGGCACATAATCGTGGCAAAAAGAGTATGACAATTGATCTTAGGAAACCCGATGCTAAGGAAATTGTTGGCAGGTTGGTAGAAGGATGCGATGTGGTGGTCGAAAATTTTAGACCCGGCACTATGGAGAGATGGGGGCTCGGTTATTCGGACCTCAAGGAAATACGTGAAGATATTATCTTAGCCTCGGGATCATCTTGGGGCCGGGAAGGTCCGCGAGGAAATCAACCCGGATACGACCATGTGGGTCAAGCATTTAGTGGTGTCATGGTGGAACAGGGTGGAGGTCCGACCCAGATTCCTCAGGCTTTAATCGGTGGATTTGCCGATCAGATAGGTGCCATGCTACTTGCGTTTGGAATAAGTTCAGCGTTGGTGGCTCGAAACAGTTTTGGAATTGGCCAGCATCTCGATGTTTCACTGATAGGTGCCATGACGGCAGTCCAGGCAATGCCGATCACTCGCTTTCTACGGACCGGCAAGCAGATTGGTTTCGAGGCGCGTCGTGCTGCCACTTACACGCATTATCTTTCTCGCGATGGGAAATATGTTGCAATCGCCGCCAATACTCAAAGATTCTGGGTGAATTTATGTGGCGCTCTGAAGCGACAGGATCTAATCGAGGATAATCGATTCTCCGATCCATTTGCCAGAGCAGAAAATAAAGATGAGTTGGTTCGTGTGCTGGAACAACAATTTTTGACCGAGACATCTGAATATTGGATCGAACAACTGACCAATGCTGATGTGCCGAATTCACTGGTAATGAGTTATGAAGATCTGGAATTACAGGCGCAGATGTGGGATAACGGTTACTTGCAGGAGATCATATCTGATACTCTCGGGGAGATGAGAGTCCCAGGACCACCTGTGCGAATGAGTGAGACTCCACCGAAGATCCAAGGCGGAGGTCCGCGACTAGGTTTCGATACCGAGACAATACTGTTGCAGTTAGGGTATGACTGGGACCAGATCACTAGTCTGAGAGATCGCGAGGTTATTTAGTGGTATACAAATTCTGTAATTCGTCCGCTACGCGGTCGCCTTATATTGGTATACCTTTTGAATACATGGGTGGTGCTGAATGTCATTTATGAATAGTGTTGCAGTGGTAGGTGTTGGTGAAACAGACTATTCCACTGAATCCGGACGATCTGAATTAGTTTTGTCACTACAGGCCATTAACGCCGCTCTCAAAGATGCTGGAATTGGCCACGACGAAGTAGATGGGTTACTTCGTTGGTCTGTTGATACTTCTAGCGAGGCGACCGTGGCTGCTAACCTCGGACTATCTAATCTCTCCTGGTTCGGAGAGATTAATCAGGCTGGGAACGTTGGGGCAGCGCTAGTGGCTAATGCTGCCGCGGCTATACATGCCGGTCTAGCGAATGTGGTTGTGATCTATAGAGGAGTAAATGGGCGCTCAGGTAGGCGCTATGGTAGAGGAGATGTGACTGGTCGGTCGGGTCGGGGCTCTGCCGCTTTCACTGAACCTTTCGGGATGCTCACTCCTCAACACGGACTAGCTATGACTACCCGGCGGCGAATGCATGAAACCGGTGTATCGTCTCGTGATTTTGGGATGGTTGCTGTATGTGAACGAGAACATGCCAATAGAAATCCACGAGCGACCTTCTTTGAGAAGACCCTGTCAATCGAGCAGCACCAAGAATCAAGAGTAATTGTGGATCCATTTCATCTTTTCGATTGTTGCCTTGAAACAGACGGCGGCGGAGCTTTAGTGTTGACTTCGGTCGAGAGGGCTCGAGAAAGAGACGGTCACGTGGCAATGATCCGAGCTGCAGCTCAGTCGGGTTATAGCGTGAGAAATTTCATAGATACGGCTGCCGTCGGCCTTGCTCCTAACCTCTGGGAGCGAGCAAAGATTACTCCAAGTGATATTTCAGTGGCACAGATCTACGATCATTTTGCTCCGTTTGTCTTGTTTGCACTGGAGGATTATGGGTTCGTCCGCCGAGGTGAAGGCGGTGACTTTGTTTCAGCCAAAGAAATTTCATGGGATGGCGGCAGTCTTCCCGTGAATACCTCAGGTGGGCACTTATCCGAGGCATATATGCAAGGTATGAATCAACTAATAGAGAGTGTACGGCAGGCTAGAGGTGAGTCGACTGCACAAGTGAGCGACGCACAATTTTCATTCGTTGACACTGGGATTGGAACTGGCGCCGTAATTTTTGAAAGAGGAGAATAATGCCTGATAAAGAATGGGATCGGCCTGAAAACCTTCCTCTTCCAGTACCGGATGAGGATAGCCTCATGTTTTGGCAAGGTTTGTCAGATGGCAAATTGTTGCTGCAAACCTGTATTGAGTGTGGAACAAAAAATTATCCTCCCGTGTCAATGTGTTGCCAGCAATTTAATTTTGAGTGGGAGGATGCTCAGGGTACCGGCTCAATTTTCTCGTATGTTGTCACCCAGCAACCAGTCCATCCGGCCCTCAAAGGACACACTCCGTTTCTGACAGTCATAGTTCAATTGGACGAAGGCCCGAGGATCACGTCCAATCTGGTTGATGGTAACCCAGAGAATATAGAGATAGGGTCGAGAGTCGAATTACACTTAGTCGAGTTATCTGATGAAGTCACGCTTCCGTTGTTCAAGCTATGTTCGGACTGAAGACTATTCAGCGACACCGATCCGTTCCCGATGAATTAGCTCCCAATCAATTTCATATCCGAGTCCTGGCCCGGTCGGTGCGTACACTAGGCCGTGGGAGTCTACCGTAATATCCTCGACTAGACCAAATTGATTGGCCCCCGTACAAGGGAATACCTCATAAAACTCGCAATTTGGTATTGCCATCGTTACGTGCAGATTCGCGACATTGTTCAGTGAATTACCACCATGGTGGATTTCACATTGCATATTAAATCCTTCAGCAAGATGCCCCAGTCGGACGAGTGGCGTGATTCCCCCTGTGACAGCCACATCGCCCCGCAGAATATCTGTTGCATATTGTGTTATCCACTGTGTCATTCCGTAATATCTACCTGGTGCATACTCGGTGGACATGATCGGTATATCAAGTTTCGAATGCAATTTCACATAGTTGTAGATATCTTCTTCTACCAGTGGATCCTCGTACCAGTAATAATTCAGATCTTCAATCGCACGGCCTACTCTTAATGAGTCTTCATAACGGTATGCCCACATCGAATCGAGCATTAATTTAGTGTCATCGCCAACTGCTCTGCGCACTGCTTGAGAAATTTCTATATCGTATTCTGGATCTCCATGCGGATGGATTTTATGTGCACGCCACCCCAGCTCCTTGAAATGAATCGCTTCTTCGGCATATTCTTCCTTGGTTTCGTGAAAGGCTGTGCTGGAGTAGGCCGGTACTGACTCTTTGGACGTGCCTAATAATCGGTGTATCGGTTGCCCGGCAATTTTGCCATTGATATCCCATAGACAAATATCAATGGCACCGATTACATAGGTAGATACGGAACGATTCTGTTTCCAAAGATCCCACCAAATTTGTCCAATGTTTTGAGGATTCTTACCAAGGAGTCTTGGCTTTATAAACTCGATAAGACTAGGTACGAAATGTTGAGCACCCATTCTTGATGAACCTAGGAATGCATGACCTGATATCTCCTCGTCAGTCTCGACAGTTACGACACCAAGAGTTTGTGTGTCGCCAAATGTTTGTCCTACTCCAGTTTTCCAAGGATCAGATTTCCATTCAACAAGATCTACCTTGACATTTGTAATTTGCACTTTACCCCCACTCATTTAGCAGTCATCAACACGCTCTTTTGCTATCATTCTATAGGTATCCGCTTTGGATTTAGGGTGTGCTTGTTGTTATAACCTAATTGAGGTTAAAACTGGGGTCGTCGCTGTGCGGAGGAGCATATGCGCCATAGTTCTTGGCCACCGGCAAAGGAGAACGCATGACTGTCATTGTGGTAGCTGGAGAAAAAACTGGTAGTGGGGCTAGTACAGTAGCCGTTGGTATTTCTTTGGTTGCTGCCCAAAGAGGATTAGATGTTTCTATAAGGCGGCTTGGTAGTGATGATTCTGCCACGCAAGATGCGTTCGGATTCGCGCAGGTATTATCATCTCAGATCGACTCTGGTGAGGGTCTTCCTTTGGAAATGTCAGCCTTACCTGCACTTGGTAATCAAGTAAATGTTGTTGAAGTAGATGCGAGCCAAATATCAGCTTCGGCCGAGTCTGTTCCAACCTCCAAAATTGTCTGGGTTAACGAGGGAGTGACTAACGAAGCGGCATTCTGGAACCTTACGAATAGGAGCAAGTCTTCAGGAGACCGTTCGATTATTGAGGATAGAGTTTTAGCAGCTCCAACGGTTGCTGAACTGATTGAAGCAGCTAATGCCTCACTATTGAGTAGCCCGAGAACGGGCAACTCAGCTCTCTGCGAGCATGTGTTGATTGGCGCAATATCCCATGATTCCGCCGATGATTATTTTGGCAGGTACAGTAGTAAAGCGGTCATATCCCGAGCTGAAAAAGTTGATTTAGGGTTGGCGGCTCTTCTCTCGAACGCTGAGTGTCTCCTGCTTACTGGCGGCCATGAACCGAGCCCTTATCTACTGGATAGAGCTTCAGCTAGTGCTACGACAGTTGCACTTTCACCCAATTCAACGACTGTGACGGCCAAGGATATAGAGGGGATCTTTGGGATTTCAGGCTTTAATCATCCAGAAAAAGCGGATCGAATCCTTGAGCTACTATTGGAGAACGTTCCGGATTCGGATTGGGACGAACTGTTCAGCTAGCGACTAAATATATTGTTACGCAGCGACCAACTGTGCAAATGACTGGTAAAGCCTCCTGACTCCTTGTGATTCAAAAGCAACTTGTATTTCCCAGTCTTTACCATCCGGTTTGATACTAATTACCGTGCCAAGTCCAAATCTTCCGTGCCGAACTTTATCGCCGGGAGAGAAAGGAGGCTGAGTATTAGTTTCGTCAGCCTCTATCCGCGCATCTTTTAGCCCGAAGGAATTTCGTCGATAGGAGTAGCTATTTGTTCTGTTTCTTTGTGCATCCTCTGCAATCGGATCGATATCGCCATAGTGTTCGCGTTCTATCTCAGGTTGTGTAAGTTCATCAAGATATCTTGAAGAAATTGTGCTCGTACTGCGCCCATAGAGATATCTGTTGATTGATCTGGTCATAAATAGTTGATTTTTTGCGCGAGTCATACCTACATAGCACAGCCGTCTTTCCTCCTCTAGCATTTCTTGCGTATCGAAAGAGCGTTGGTGAGGCAGCAATCCTTCCTCCATGCCGACTAAGAAAACGGTCGAAAATTCGAGTCCTTTAGCTGAGTGCAATGTTGTCAATGTCACCTGCACTTGGTCAGACGTGCCGTCTGGTTGATCCACGTCAGATACAAGTGCCACTTGTTCGAGGAAAGTGGCAAGTGAAGCTTCGTCATCAGATTCTTGATATTGGACAGCTACGTTGAGAAGTTCTTCGACATTTTCCCAACGACTATCGGCTCGATCAGGTTGTTCTTTGTCGAGTTTGAAGATGTAGTCTTTAAACCCGGTCCTATGGATGATCTGATCTAGTGTATCTGCCACAGATCGATTTTCTGAAGCTTGGGTGATGTAGTCATAGTCACTAGTAAACTGTGCAGCGGCCTTTTTCGCTCTGGAACCGATTATCTCTGTTCCGTCGGTTATGGCAAGTTTAGCAAGGGCGGCGACTGCTGATATCGCGTGTTCGTGGGCATATCCAAGCACTGTTGCCAAAGTCCGTGCCCCGATACCACGTGGAGGGATATTGACGACCCGCTGGAACGCCACACTGTCATGTTCGTTATGGACTAATCTCAAATACGCTATGAGATCTTTGATTTCTTTTCTCTCGTAGAATCTAGTGCCTCCGACGAGTCGATACGGGATACCGAGGCCTATAAGTGCCTCCTCAAAAGCTCTACTTTGGGCGTTCGTCCTATAGAGAATTCCGTAGGTGTTAGTCTCGGAAAGAGCTCCCGATAGCTTGTCTTCGATCTGATTCGCTACGAACCAAGCCTCTTCTTCACTGTTGCCAGTGACCATGATCCGAACAGCGTCACCATCAGTATTCTCGGTCCAGAGTGTTTTTTCACTTCGCCCGCTACTCTTGTTTATGATGGTCTCTGCGGCGCGAATGATATTACCCGTCGAGCGGTAATTTTGGCCCAGATAAATTACATCAGCCTCAGGAAAATCATCTTTGAAACGCTGGAAATTCTGCACGTCAGCCGCCCGCCACGAATATATAGACTGATCTTCATCACCAACGATAAAGAAGTTTCTAGATTTCCCAGCTAGGCTTTTTGCAATCTCATATTGGACCCTATTTGTATCTTGGAACTCGTCGACGAGCACGTGTTCGAATCGATTCAGGAATGTAGCTGCATCAGACTTGTATTCGGTGAGAAGTAAATGGGTTTTGTTCAGCAAGTCATCGAAATCTACTGCACCTGATTGTCGCAATCGGCGGTCATATTCTCTTAGTACTTTGATTGAGATCTCATCAAGGAAGCCATTACCAGGAATCGATGATACAGATTCTGTCAGGTGTCCCGATGTCTTGAACGAAGAAATTCTGTTTCGGATTTGTCTAGGTGTGAACTGCTCAGGTGTATTCAACTCCTTCATCACTGATTTGACCACGGACTCAGAGTCGTCCGTGTCGTAAATGACAAAATCATTAGGAACTCCTACTGCAGAGCCAGCCTGTCTAAGGATACGGGCGCATGTTGCGTGGAAAGTCCCACCCATTACGGCCTGGCCTGGGGAGCCGAGCAGAATATCAACACGCTCTTTCATTTCTTTTGCAGCCTTGTTAGTGAATGTGATTGCTAATATCTTCCAGGGCGGAACATTCCGGCTATTGATCAAGTTCGCTATTCTTTCAGTGATGACACGAGTTTTTCCGCTTCCAGGACCTGACACTACTAGGACAGGGCCTCGTGAATGCTCAACAGCTTGAGTCTGTTCAAAGTTAAGCATTCGGGTCACCCTTTCAATATTTCCCGGTGGTCTAGAGCACTGCACCATATCGCAGACTTTTATTGTCATCGATTACGATACCTCGTCCTACTGATCTTGACGATTCTATCCGTTAGATTAGTCTGAGAGATGAAGTGATTTCCCAAATTTGTCCATCAGGCGCTACGCTCGTTTTATGTAAAGCTTGCATTTGTCTGGGGCGGAGCAAACAATGTTTTTTTTACAAACAGCAGTACTAAGTGATTCCCAAGCTAACCTACCAGATCTTCTAATCACAATTGGTTATGTTATTGGGTTATATGGTCTGGTCATGTGGGCAGCATTGATTATCTGGGTGACACGAGACATATTCGGCAGAACATCAAGCATTTTTGGGAGACTGTTTTCATTAGGATTAACAATATTTCTTCCATTTTTGAGTCTCCCTGTGTATCTGGTATTGAGACCAAACGACACCATACAGGACCGATACGAGCGAGAACTCGGGCGGGAGGCAATTCTGGCCGAAATGAAGACGGATATATCCTGCGTAGACTGCTTGAGACCGATCCAAGAAAATTGGCTTTACTGCCCACATTGTGCCAAAGAGCTAAAGAGACTCTGTACCTCGTCGGATTGCAAGGCACTTCTCAACTTTTCTTGGTCAGTCTGTCCTACTTGTGGTGTCTCGGCAGAAATTATTTCCTAGGCGTAAACTTCGTCGAGCAACGCTAGCATTTCTTTCACTTGAGCGTTCCGCCATCCTTGCGCTAAC
>DEAP01000090.1 GCA_002348225.1 Dehalococcoidia bacterium UBA2979 | reverse complement strand
CTCCAAAGATCTGGCAGCTGCCCGCACTCCATACCTTGCTTTGAGATCTTCAGCGAACGCTGTGGCCTCAGCTGGATTAGAGCGGTAGGTCAAGATTACATCAGCTCCCATAGCAGCTAAAAGTTCAGAAATAGCTTTGCCTATACCTTTCGAACCAGCCGTTACAAGACAGACTCTGCCTTTAAGTTGGAACGTTTCGATCAAAGTTTCGGGACTTTCGACATCAGATGTCATTGCTTTTCTATGTCCTCAACGGTGCCTATGTTATTTAAATCGAAGTCCGAATGAGTTCTCTTGGCCGCACCAGTTAATACTCTCCCAGGGCCGAATTCAAAAAGGGAGCGGACGCCCTCTGAGTGCATATGATTAACGCCGTCGAGCCACAGTACAGGTGCCGTGATCTGAGCCAGTAATTCTGCTGCTATGCCCTCTCCGGAAACCATCTTGTTGGCACTGACATTCGAAATTACTGGGATTATCGGGTCTGCGAATGCGAAGTTTTCTACAATATCCACCATCCCGTCAGCAGCTGTTTGCATGAGTGGAGTATGAAATGCACCAGCGACACTAAGCGGTACAACTTTTGCAGCACCCGCCTCAGTGGCTGCTTTTATGGAAGCACTGACCGCCTTTTCACTACCACCGATAGTGACATTTCCTGGGGCATTGATATTGCATATGTTAGAGGAATTATCAGCACACAATTTGTATATGGCAGGTACATCAAGGCCAAGTACCGCTGCCATAGTGCCGACCTCAACGTCGCAAGCCTCCTGCATTAGTTGGCCTCTCGTTTGGACCAGCCTTATGCCATCCGCGAAACTCATAGACCCAGAAACTATCAATGAAGCATATTCTCCGAGCGAATGCCCAGCAGTATACGCGGGCCGTGTCGTAATTTTACCGGCGTCATGTGCGGAGAGCAGCGCCGCGATGGAATGGGCAACCAGTGCTGGTTGTGTAAATTTTGTTTGCGAAAGAGTTTCACTAGGTCCTTTAAAACAGATTTCTGCCAAATCAAAACCCAGGGCTCTGTTGGCCTCGGTGAATACCTGCTCAGCAACTTCAAACGAATTAGCGAGATCTTGTGCCATACCTACAGCTTGTGCGCCCTGACCCGGAAATATCCAGCCATGGGAGCGATCTTCAGGCAATAACCTAATTGACTCTAAGTGACTATCAACTGAGCTGATATAGCTAGACGTCATTTGTCGTCGTATCCACTTGATCGGCGACTAGGCGGCCTTTCCTATCTCTCTCGGCTCCTGCCGTATGGTTCATCTTCCATCCACCACTTGCTCTGTCACGGACGATTTGCGGAAGGCCAACATGGTGATGGCTTCGTCGATGTTGTTGCTTGGCTTTCGGTGTCCGTCTTTTTGGTACGGCCATCTTCTGTTCCTCTTTCTTTACCCTCTTCAAGTACTCAGTATTATCTCATACATAGCATCAGGATGAATGTCTACAAAGGAGTATTCTATTACGACTGTTCTTTACAGGCGCACTCGTCCGTATTTAAATTCTGACCGCATCCACTGCACAAGCCGAGACAATTCTGTTGACATCGGGGTGCGATAGGGATCTCGGTCTCTAGATATTGACGGAGTGCTTCACTTATATTTAGGACCATACGGTCGTCTATCCTAAAATCATCTGCTTCACTTGGCAGTAGAGTGCCGAATTCAGGATGATATTTAGGCATAAATTCTTCTTGGAATGAGATATCCAAATCAGCTTTGAATTGGGTAACACAACTCGAGCATTCCAGCCCAACACCTGTAACCCGCAGGTCAGCAGTTACCAATATCCCGTGTTCGATCTTCATTAGAGCCAAGGACCCCAAGACTTTTTGTAGCTGGTACTGCTCGTCGACCAGAAAAGTTCGAGTGGATCCAGATCTTTCCTGCAGCAACGCAGACACGTTATATTCCAACTTACTCGACCCTTACTTATGAGCCCCTGCGGACTCGTATGAACCTCAATGAGTATAGGCGGTCAGGGGGCCGATAAGCCGAATTCTGTCTACCCGGTGAGCCTACTACCGAGAACGGACGATCATCCATCTGGGGTGCCAATTACTTGGCACCTCATGCGGCCTACCCGAGGCTAGAGCCGGACACCCGAAACCTCCTATTTGGCCTTGCTCCGAGCGGGGTTTGTCTGGCCGCAGTGTTACCAATGCGCCGGTGCGCTCTTACCGCACCATTTCACCCTTACCGTTAGACGGCGGTATATTTCTGTGACACTTTCCGTCGGCTTGCGCCGCCCGGCCGTTAGCCGGCGCCCTGTCCGGTGGAGTTCGGACTTTCCTCCACCAAAGTATATTTGGTAGCGATCGTCTGGCCCCCTGACTAAGTAACATTACCACGAACGAGGGGTGGCTTGTATGAAAGTCAGTTACGTGTACCTCGGATCAATCTATGATCGGCCGTAAATAAACAGCAGGTTTTTCTGTATCTACGATGATGTGGTGTACTACAGAGTTGAGCAAGTCTTTCAGTTGAAATGAATCGAGACTCGTCCAATTATTCTGTAGTTCGGCGATAAGTGTAGATGAATTTTGTCGAGGCCCTGTGGCCTCTTCAGCTCGCGAGAAAATATTCTCAAGTGTCGATCTGCCTGCCTGATTAATCAGTTGCGGAAAAGTTATTCTGTTTTCGACCCAGCGATCCAAGTAAGCGGAGACTTCTCGATCTGTTCGCTCGATTCGGGCATGGTTAGTGGCAAACTCTGTTGCAGTTCGTCGATCAGTTTCTACAAAATGGTACTTTCCTTCAACTAGAACTTTTCCGACTGCGATCAGCAGGCTTGTTTCACTTGCGCTGCGATACTTACATCTGCCCTGATTTGTCGCAGCAGAGCACCTGTAAAGTTTCTCCTGTTGCTGTGTTGTAGGATTAGTTCGGACTGCTCCGATCATACTGGAATTACATGCACCACATAGGACTAGGTTGGACAGTATATATTCGTGACGGACAGCCGTAGAACTTCTCTGGGATTGGATTCGTGACTTTCGCTCCTGTTTCTTGCTGTTAGCAAGTTTGTACGTTTGTGAATCGATGATCGCTTCATGTGCCTGAGGGATTACTGTTCCAGATCTCCTGTATACGCCAGTATAAACCTCGTTTTGGAGTATTGTGCGAACCGACGAAACGGACCACGGGCGATCTCTCCTTGTGAGGTATCCACTGTCATTTAATTTTCGAGTTATTTTCCTTAGGCCAATTCCGTCTGAGACGTATGAATCGAAGATTATTCGAACTACTTTAGCCTCATCCTCCTGCGTGACTAGAGTTCTGTTTTGTGCTTGATAACCGTATGGTGTCCGTCCCAGACTGAGTGTTCTTCGAGCGAGGTTTCTCATCGCAGTTTTCGAACGTTCTCTAAATAGTTGTGGGTGTGGACGGGCAGACCAGCTTTGCTTCAATGCAGTTTGTGAGCTCTGTCCATCGGCGATTCGAATTTCTGCTCCGAGGTGTGTCAGTGCAATTACTGTGCGGGCTTGTTCTAAGGCAGTTTCACCGAAAACTTCGATCGCTCCTCCAAAAACCATAAGATGGTCGATCGGTGTCTCGAAAAGCGAACCGCAAAGATCAGCCAGGGCTGTATGGGGTTCTTGTGTATCCGCATCGAAGATATTCAGCAGATTGAGGCTCTCGTTTTCACAGGCTAATTCGATGGCATCAACCTGAAGCAACCGGTCTGCCTGGGGAATATCCTTGATGTATCCAATAACTTGAGTTGGGATTCCTGAATCGTTCATAGTGCTACCAAATAATTGTCACTACTTCCCGCACAACGTCGATCAGTCTTCTTCCATAATAATCTTGCCGTATGAAGAGACGCTGAGGACTTTAATAAGCACTGCTCGGCCTGACATGTCCGGATCTCTCTCTTGTTCGCCGGGATGTGACTCCTGGTAAATCCGTAAACTTTCGTCGCCTGGTTCGAGTATGGAAGCAGTGCCTTTGAAGAGGTATGTCAGTTTTCTCTTGGAATTGCGGTATAAAAGTGCGAGATGGTTATCCTTCACTATCCTCTGTAGAAATCCAGCATCAGGGTCTCTAACCCAGATCGCCAAGGTTTTTGCGTCATGGACGTGCGTACTACCGTAAAACGCCATCGTGGGGAACCCGTCCCTGTCGATCGAAGCACAAGTGACTGGGGTTCCTTCGTCTAATGCTTCATTAAGTGCCTCACTCATCTCTTCGGTTAGTTCAACTGACACGACAGGACCTCCGCTGGAGTAAGGGTAGCATGAGTTATTCTTGATTAAGTGCGGGGCGTCGAAGGGTGATCGGGGTAATGGTCGATAATTACGAGTGGACTCCACTACCAGGCTGGTCAGGCCACCTTGAGCCTGAGTTCCGTATTGATGAAACCTTAGCTAGTTCAATACAATCCATCAGCTCGGACTCTCGACAGGTGTCGCCTGGTACATTATTCATCGCGGTCCGAGGCGAGAACTACGATGGGCACGATTTCATCAATGACGCTGTGGAGCGTGGCGCTATAGGTGTCGTAATCTCTGCGGGACGAAAAGCAACAAGTCTCGCAGTTCCGCAAATCGAGGTGAGTGATACGAGGCGCGCAGTGGCCGCTATATCAGCTGCGTTTTATGACCATCCCTCACGAAAAATGAAATTAATAGGGGTGACTGGAACGAATGGTAAATCATCAACCTCGATCATTCTGCACTCACTATTGATCAGCGCTGGTTTGCAAACGGGTTTAATGACGACCATTATGACGAAGATCGGCAGGATTGAAAAAGAGAATCCAACGCGTCTAACCTTGCAAGAAGCGCCCGAGGTGCAGCGCACGCTTAGCGAGATGTGGGAATCCGGATGCTCGCATGTGATTCTCGAAGCGACTTCTATTGGGCTCGACCTAAATCGATTGGATTATTGCGAATTTGAGGGTGCGATATTCACAAATCTTACTCCAGACCACCTCGATTATCACCTGACAATGTCGGCATACCGCGATGCAAAAGGACTACTATTCTCTAAAATTAGATCGTCAGGTTTTGCTGTTATCAACGGCATGGACGCAGAGGCTTCTTTTTTTGGATCGCTCGTGAAAAGTAAGTCCATCTCCGTGATCGAGTACTCGCATGATGAGCTAGGTATGTTGGAAATGTCAGCTGAAGGTACACGATTTCGTTGCCAATTAGTGGGCAAAGTTGAGCCAAGTACTTTAACTACGAATCTCTTCGGAGCCTATAATATGGAAAATCTGCTGGCAGCAATACGTGCGTGTGAAGTTCTTGGCATAGATGATGATTCCCTTGCATCTGGAATAGTCTCTATCGACAAAATTCCCGGCAGATTGGATGTCGTCCTCGAAAAACCAGTCACTGTAGTGGTTGATTATGCCCACTCTGAAGACAGTCTTCGGCAGACGCTTGGTATCCTGCGTGAGGCATTCGATCCGCAGTCAGATCGACGTATTATTGTAGTCATTGGCTCGGCTGGCGAGAGAGATCCAGAGAGAAGGTATGGGATCGCTCGTGCTCTGGGAACTGATGCGGACATCATTATTCTTACTGACGAAGACCCGAGATCCGAAGACAGTGAGCTCATCATCGAAACGATCGCACATGCGGTAATTGATGCTGGTTTCAAAGACTCCGACCACATGTTGAAAATTCCTGATCGTAGGAAGGCGATCGCTCGAGGTCTTGAAGTCGCGAGACAGGGTGATATCTTGCTTGTAGCAGGCAAAGGTCACGAAACTTCCATCGAGTATGAATTCGGCTCGATAGCGTGGAGTGATGCTGATGTGGTTCTAGAAGAATGGAATAGCCTGAGAGACATATCCGGTGATTAACCCGTTGATAGGGATGGAGATTGAACATGGCCGTTGTTGATGAGAATACATACAGAAATCTGGCGCAAAAGGATCTAGAACACCTATTGCACCCCCAGTATTATGCCCCCGAACATCAAGAACCAGTAATTTTTGATCACGGTAATGGTGTTTGGCTTACTGATGTGAATGGGAAAAAATACATAGACGGGCTTTCAAGTCTCTGGAATGTTGCTGTTGGCCATGGTCGTGAAGAGCTCGCCGAGGCGGCCTCAAAACAAATTCAAAAGGTGGCATTTACTAATAACTACACTGGGTTCAGTAACGTCCCCGCTATTGAATTAGCGGCAAAGGTAGTGTCACTAACCTACGACAACATGGGATCAGTTTACTTCACGAATTCTGGCTCGGAATCCAACGAGACTTCATTTAAGACAGCCAGGTTTTATTGGAATTTAAAAGGCAAGCCGGAAAAGAATAAGCTGATTGCTCGTGAACGCGCATATCATGGCGGTACCCTGGCAACATCCACAATGACAGGACTGCCCCCGTTTTGGAAATACTTTGGTCCACTAGTCCCAAACATTGTTCATACGCAGGCTCCAGAGAACCCAGAAGACAGTATAGGGGAGCCTAACTCGGACGGTGAATATGCCTCCTGGATAGAAGACTCGATTTTGCGGGAAGGACCGGAGACTGTCGCTGCGGTCATCTGTGAGCCAGTCAAAGGAGCTGGAGGAGTGTGGACTCCATCAGATTCATATTTTCGCGAAGTACGTGAAATATGTGATAAATACGAGGTGTTGCTGATAGCCGACGAAGTCATTACTGGGTTTGGTAGAACCGGAAAGTGGTTTGCTATGGAGCGCTGGGGTGTGCAACCGGACATGGTGTCTTTTGCGAAGGCAATAACGTCAGGATACATCCCAATGGGGGGCACAATCGTGTCACGGGATATTCGTGATGCTTTAAAGGATGTCCCAGCAGATGCACGATTTATGCACGCCTATACTAATTCTGCGCACCCTACGGCTTCAGCTGTGGGGCTACGGAATCTGCAAATTATCGAAGATGAGAATTTGGTGCAGAACGCCCAAGAAATGGGTGACAGGCTCGGTAAAGGTCTCCGCGAGATGCTCACGGGCCATCCTCATGTCACAAATATCCGTCAACTTGGCCTAATAGCGGGGCTGTCGGCGGTCGAAGATAGTGATTCTAATACTCCTTATGAGCCGAGTGCTGGGATAGGCTTCGCTATACAGAAACATTTGAGAGAAGAGGGGCAGGTGATAACTCGAATAGTGGGAGATAATCTGCTGTTCGCACCTCCCCTTTGTGTAAACAGTGATGAAATTGATCAAATATTGTCAGCGACCAAGTCAGCAATTGATGCGGTGACACTATAGCTGTAGTCAGCATAGTTGTCGTGCAGCCACCTATCTCTTATTCTTGGAGCATGAGAGGAGGTGGTGTAAATATGGGAAGTACTAAGCGTTACCAACCGGTTAAGTTGAACACGGCGGAGGTGACTACTCGCTAATTGCGTGCCACCGTCAAGGTTTCCTTGACCAGTTGAGTAACGTAATGAAGGGGCCTAAGGGCCCCTTCTCATTTCCATAAATATTCACGAATTAGGAGGCCCGTTAGTGCCTTTCGACGAGCAAAATTATCGCCAGTTACGCCAAAACATGCAGAATGCCGGCGTGGCTAGGGATCTACTCATCGGGCACACTGTATTTTACAAAGAAACCACTGAGACCACGATGATTGACTCGCTAGAAGGTGTTGCTGCTGGAGCTTCGTCCGGGAGCGTGTTTGTGGCGGGGCAGCAACTCGCCGGCCGTGGACGGAAAGGGCGTTCATTTGTTTCAGCGCCGGACTCCGGATTATGGGCGACTACATACTATGAACTTGAAAATATGAAACAAGCGAATCAGGTTACGATGGTCGCCGCGTTAGCGGTGCGCGACGCCGTCAAGCTGGCATCAGGTCTTCAAGCTGATATCAAATGGCCTAATGACATACTGGTCGGGTCAAAGAAATTAGCAGGAATTCTTCCAGATCTCAAAGTAACTGGGGACCATGCAACTGTTCATCTGGGTACTGGAATAAATATCCGTACACCCGGGACCCTGCCAGCTGATGTGCGGGACATTGCTACAAGTATCCATGGAGAAGGTTATTCACCTCCATCTACTGAAGAACTGTTAGCGTGCCTGACTTATTCACTTGAGGTGAGGCACGTCCAGTCCTCGAGTGCACCGGATCAGCTCTGGGAAGAGTGGAGTGAGAATCTGGTGACGATCGGACGCCGGATACGATTATCAACCCCAAACGGTGATGTGACTGGAATTGCTGAAACCGTAACGAATAGTGGAGAACTCATACTACGAACAGACGATGGTAGTAGAGAGAGCTATTCAGCAGGTGAAGTACACACAATTGGATAGAGGGAAACAGGCGATCACAGTTTGGATTGGTTCTTGAGACGACAAGGATTGGTGCTAACGGCAAAGAAGAAATAAATTGTTTATTACAACAATGCTTGCTGAGACAATATAGATATAGAGACAATGAAACAATTCGAGAGAGATAGCTAAGGATGTCCAGAATAGTGACAGATTTGCGAAGCCCGGGGATGCGTGACAGAGACACCACGTTTATGCGACGATTCCGAGAAGTAGAACGTGTATTTCTGACGATTACAAGTCAGGCTGGTTTTGATGAAATACGGACTCCTACTCTCGAACCACTACACCTATTCACAAGCGCGAATGCGCTGACGCCTCAGGCTTTAGAGGAGGCATATTCGTTTATCGATTGGGATGGCTGGAGTGGCGAACGGGTTGTAATGAGGCCGGACGTAACTATCTCAGTTGCTCGATGGTACGTTGAAAACTGTGATCCGGGTGGCTCTGGACGAGTTGCGTATGTTCAGCCGGCCTTTCGATTTACCGATCAGGGGGATCGAGAACGATGGCAGTGCGGTATCGAGGGCATTGGTTCGGATCAATCCGTGTCCGATGTTTCCATGATCAGAACAGCAATCGAGTTTCTCGAGCATGTTGGGGTAGAGAAGATTTCAATTTCACTTGCACATTCTAAGCTTCTGAGAAATCTTCTCGAAGCAGGGGGATTTTCTGCGGGCGAGATTATAGACTTCCACGAGTCGTTGGTTGACGGGGCGGCAGAACAAATTATTAGCACTTCGAGACTTCCAGCGGAGATACAAAATTGCCTTAACTTACTCGTGCATCCAGAGGCCACCTCCGTGGACTTTGCCCGAAATGCCCATTCCGTAATTTCATCTGTAGTCGAGGAAACTAATTCTTCCATGGAAGAATTGATTGCCATTACTTCGGCCCTTGAGGATCTAGGCATTCCTTTCCAATTACAGCCTGCGGCCGTCCGACCTTATGAGTACTATTCAGGAATTACCTTCAATATTTCGGGTGAGACGATAGGAATGACTGGCAAAAGTATTGCCAGCCGGATTCTGGGTGGTCGGTACGATTCTTTGATCGAGTCACTCGGAGGTGTCTCTGTC
>DEAP01000056.1 GCA_002348225.1 Dehalococcoidia bacterium UBA2979 | reverse complement strand
ATCGAAGATCAGTCCTTCGGGTGATACTTTTCTAACTGTCAGATCTACACCGTTAACAGCTATGGAGTCACCGAGCTTAGCAGTTTGTCGGGTATCTTCGCATTGAATTTCCAGTTCCCCACCGTTAACAGCGGCTACTGATCCAACTTCGGTGATTATTCCAGTAAACATAGTGTCTGTAATTTACCGCTTTTCTGGCCAATGTGGAATTCCGGTGACTAGGATGTCTTCGCCAAGTAATGATGTTTGTGCCGTATCTAGTCTTACAATTTGGTCCATTTGTTGAGCACCGACACCATTGATAGCGCCTGGAGCATCTCTCGCTCCCATTATACTTGGAGACAGGAAAGCATAAATTCGATTCACCGCCTGGGCATCGAAAAAGCTGCCCAGTAGTTCAGGCCCGCCTTCAACAAGTACGTTCTGAATATTCTGATCCCCTAACAGGTCTAAGGCCGAGATAATTTCGACCTGCCCAGACTGAGTAGTGTCGCACTCGAAAATTTGTGACCCAGTTTGGCGCACTGTGTCTCTCCATTCATCTGAGCTCCGGCTAGTAGTCAAGAACAGCGTGTTTTCTCCATGCACGCGAGCGGTGGCACTGGTGGTTCCCGATGAATCGAAGATAATTCTCCGAGGTTGAAAGCGTTCAGGGAAATCGATGTTTTGCGGACGAGCAGTTAATTGCGGATCGTCAATCATGACAGTTTTTGAGCCCACAGCAATTCCATCGATAGTTGATCGAAGTCTGTGAGCCCATCCCCGAGCTTCCTCACCAGTGATCCATTTTGAGTCGCCACCCACAGCCGCTATTTTGCCGTCCAGTGTGGCCGCAAATTTAACATTTATAAACGGTCGCCTATGCTCCGTAGAGTGAAGGAAAGCTTCATGTAACTGCGTCGCTGCTGCGGCACCGTCACCCTTGATAACTTGCACGCCGTTCTTGGCAAGGTATTCTGCTCCTTTCCCAGAGACTGATGGATTTGGGTCATCGATCGCATAAACTAACCTTTTGATTCCGGCTGCAATTATTGCCTCAGTGCAAGGAGGCTGAGTACTTCGATATCCGTGTGGTTCAAGGGTGACATACATATCTGCTCCACGAGCGGAGATTCCAGCCTTTGAGAGTGCCACAGCTTCGGCGTGCAATCCTCCCCCAGGTACTGTGGTGCCCTCGGCAATGAGTACGCCATCTTTCACAATAACTGCACCAACCGTTGGACGCGGGAAAGCTCTGGGGATTGCGTTGTTAGCTAGGTTAATCGCGTGACCGATCCAGTCGGATTGGTCCGTCAAGCCATGCGATTCGTCTAGAGAACTCATCACGAGCAACGCTTATGAGCGGGAGAAATCCCTGTACATCCTACTGGCTGTTGGGAGGTCTTGGCCCTGATAACGTGATCCTAGGGCAGGGTGTCCGTAGGGATGTTCAGCAGGCGATGTAAGGTGTTGAAATGATAGTTGTCCGATTTTCATATTCGCATAAAGTCGAATTGGGAGTGATGCCACATTGGATAGCTCGAGAGTGAGCCGGCCATCGAATCCTGGGTCAACAAATCCGGCCGTTGCATGGACGAGTAGGCCGAGTCGCCCTAAAGAAGACTTCCCTTCGACGCGCGCCACTAGATAATCAGGAATCTTCACCAATTCAACAGTAGTCGCTAACACGAATTCACCTGGATGCAGTACGAATGGTTCATCTCCCTGAATGACCTCTAGCTCTGTCAGGTCCGACTGAGGGTCCCGCACATCTATGTAGGCATGTCGATGGTTCACAAATACTCTAAACTGACTACCGAGTCGCACGTCGATTGATGCTGGCTGTATAGCACTCTCCGCGAGGGGAGCGCATACGAGCCGTCCTGACTCGAGCTCAGCACGGATGTCTGTATCGCTCAAAACTCCGCTATTCAATTTCCCACACAATCACAACAGTTTTTGAAATCGTTTGAACTCCCGGGGTTAGCGGCGTCTCCGCGCTACCCATGTCTGCGGCTTCCAGCATTGCAACTCCAGTTCTTAAGATGGGAGTTGCAGTTTGGCCTCCGGTATTGATACTTAGGATATCACCCAAAGACACCGCTGAGGAGAGACTCAAAGATTTTGCTTTAGCTTTAGCGTGCTCGATTGCTCTGGTGTAAGCAGTAAGTGCGTGCTCGTTCTGTCGATCCGCACCGTAGCGGAACCCATTTATTCGTATTGTGTCACCTGCAACTGTAACCAATCTATCAAGGAGCTCCGATATTATGCCGAAATCATCCAATCGTACCGATAAGGAATTTGAAACTTCAAAGCCAATACGTTCGCTTCTTCCATCCTTCCAAATTGTCTTTTCTGAGATACGGAAATTCGTTGTCTTGATGTTTTCCTGAGGGACTTCTTTTTGGGCTAATTCGTTGAAAATTGCAGTCATAGCAACCGCACATTCATCTCGAGCAGCAGAGCTGGTTTTTGCGACGCATGAAGTACTTACTGAGAGGATCGCGTGATCAGGTGCGATTTCAATTTCCCCAACTCCTGTCACGGCAAGTGTCCGGAGACCACTATGATTTTGGGTGAGGTTGTTCAGCTCAGCATTGCCGCGGGAAGGATTGTCAGAACAGGACGTGAGTATCGTGAAAGTGATTGCCGCTAAGACACTGAGCAGCAGGGCTCTGGTATGGCTTTGCCAGTGAATCCTATTTTCATTTGTGCTGTCCCATGTGCTCATATGATTCATTCCATTCTCCCCCAGCCACCACCACCTGGGGTTTCAATAATGATACGTTCACCCTTTTCTACCTGCAGAGTCACTCGAGCTGGCAATTCCTCCCGGTTACCAGATTTCCTGACGAGGATATTGCACCCGGGCTGGCCGGGACTCCCGCCTTGTAGACCCCACGGGGCCAGACTACGACGTTCAGAGATAATTGTGACTGTTGCCGGATCATGAAACAAATACTCTCTCGCCAAACCTTGTCCACCATAATGTTGCCCAGCACCTCCTGTTTCCTTGCGTAATTCGTATCTTTCAATTGTGAACGGATACGCGAGTGCTAATGCTTCAGCAGGGGTATTCATAGTATTTGTCATATGCGTATGTACACCGGACCGGCCGGCACGGAGTGGGCCGCCACCAGCCCCACCTGCCAATGTTTCATAATATGCATATGGTCTCCCGGAGCGAGAATCATAGCCACCGATCGTAATGTTGTTCATGGTCCCTGACGATGCCGCCGGAATTTTGCCGGGTATGGCCACCGCTAATGCACCGAATATTACGTCAGTGATACGTTGACTGACTTCGACATTACCAGCTGATACGGCGCGAGGAGCCGACGCATTAACCAAAGAATTTTCCGGGAGATGAAAACTGACGGGTCTATAACACCCTTCATTCGTTGGTGAGTCCTGCGGCGCAAGGCAGCGAACCGCATAGTAGCAAGCTGACTGAGTGACTTGCGGTACGGCATTTAAGGATGTGTATTCGGAGGAAGAGTCTGTACCTGTAAAATCAAAGTGAATGTCTGACCCAAGTACTTGGATTCTGACTCTGATAGTACCACCTTCATCAATCTCTAGTTGGTCCTCAGCTTCGTAGATTCCGTCAGGGATTTCAGAAATAACGGATCGGATTGTCCTCTCGCCGTGATCTAAAACCGCAATGAATCGTTCATTAATCCCAGTCAACTCATACCGATTAATCAACGCTTGTAACCGATCATTACCGAGGTTAGTCGCCGCTAGTTGAGCCCGGAGGTCGCCAGCACGCTCCTCAGGAGATCTCGAATTGCGGAGTATGATCTCCCAAGCGGCGGTTTGTATTTCGCCGGCATCAACGAGTTTGATAGGGGGAATAATTAGTCCTTCTTGATAGAGTTCCGTTGCTACAGGCATAGAACCTGGGGACATGCCTCCGATATCCGCATGATGGGCTCGAGTCGCTGCATAGGCTACCAAAGCATCATTTGCGAAGATGGGAGCCACGGTTGTGATATCAGGTAAATGATTTCCACCTTTGTACGGATCATTTAATGTCACAACATCACCAATATTGAAAGGTGACATCTCCATCACTGTTTTGACTGCTACCGGCATCGCCCCGAGATGGACGGGAATATGCGCCGCTTGTGCGACTAGATTCCCGTTGGAATCAAAGAGTCCACAAGAGTGGTCGCGCCTTTCCTTGATGTTGGGAGAGAATGCCGAACGAGTTAAAAGCTCGCCCATCTCCTCTGCGATCGAAGAGAAGCTTGCTTCTGCTATTCCAATATCTGCAGGGGTTAGTTTCATACTTCCTCTAGTCATCAATCTTTTCTAGTAATAGATTTCCGTACTCGTCCACCGATAAATCCCACCCTGGTAGAACCACGGAAGTTGCGTCTAACTGAGTGATTAATGCTGGCCCGTGCAATACCTCGGCAGTGTTTACGTTGTCTCTATTGAAAATAGCTGTCGATCTTATGTCCCCATTGAAACTAATGTCACACCGAGGAGTATCTTCTGTATGCCGTGAGGGGCGCTTAGGAGAGTCATAGAGAGGTAATGGTTTGTTATTTGGCTTAGATCCAGTGACTTGCATATTTACCAATTCGATTTCGTAGCCCGCATGCCCATATAGAGATTGATGCCTCTCAATAAAGCTTTGGCGAATGAAGTCTATTGTCGTGGCATCAATTTTGTTTACATCAGGTATTCGGATATTTAACTCATGCGATTGGCCAGAAAAACGCAGCTGCGCGACAGCTTCGAAAATTTCTGGGGTCGAACCGAATTTTGCTGTAACGCGACGTTTTGCCTCATCAAGACTTCTCCTAATATGCTTAATGTTTGATGTCGTGCAGAATGATAGGACCGAGATGGATATGGTGAAAGTTTCATCTGCTAATAGCGTGCCAACTGCAGCGAGTACCCCTGGGGTTCTCGGAATAAGTACGCTATCTATGTCTAAACTTTCTGCGACTTCACATGCATGGAGTGGTCCAGCACCTCCGAAAGCAACCATAGTGAAATCTCTAGGATCGTAGCCCTGTTGAACTGAGACAACTCTTACCGCGCGCTCCATGTTGGAATTGGCAACATCGATAACTGCTTGGGCGAAATCTTCGACTGCACCGAAATGCTCTAGAAACGGCTTGGCTGCTCGAAGTGACTCGGTTACTTCGAGTTGAAGGGTATTACCTAAAAGACTATCGGCGGGTAGACGACCAAGTATTACATTGGCGTCGGTGACCGTAAACATTGGAGCGGTTGAGTCTTTTTGATTGCCATAACACGCTGGGCCCGGCACGGACTTAGCTGATTCGGGACCAACTCGGAGTGCTCCACCCTGATCAATTCTCGCTATAGAGCCTCCGCCGGCACCAATTGTGTGAATATCTATGATTGGAGTTCTAGCATGGATTCCTCCAACTTCTAACTGATTTTTAAAAGATATATGGCCATCACAGAGTGATATGTCCGTCGAAGTCCCACCCATATCAAAGGTAATTATTTGCTTATATCCCGCTTGCTTTGCTATGGAAAAAGCTCCGAGTACTCCCGCTGAGGGTCCTGATAGTAGTGTCGAGACTGGCAAGTTGCTGGCATTTTCGAGCGAAGTGGAACCCCCATCACTTCTCACGATCTTGACATCAGGAGTCTGCTGAGCATTGACTAAGCGAACCCGTTCATTAAAATCTTGGAGGTACGCGCTCATTGCTGGTCCCACATATGCATTCAGGACAGTCGTAGAAGCCCTTTCAACTTCTCGGTACTCTGGCGATACGACGCTAGATACCGAGAGGAATGAAGGTACATACTCCGAGTTGTTTTTTCGCGTGTCATTGTAGTATGACTCAAATCCCCTCTCTAAGTCGTCGTTGATATAAGAATACAAAAGACAGATAGCAAGTGACTCCAATTGATTTTCAGCGGCAAAATCTAGGCACTCTTGGTACAGCACTTCTGGAGTTTCGTGTTTGCTAGGAAGTGCTTTGCCGTTCTGATCTAGCTTTATTGGAAATTCAAGAATTGCTTCGGGGTGAATTAGTGAGGGGGCTGGAGCCGGTTCTAGCTCATAAATATCGGCTCGGACTTGCCTCCCTATCTCGAGGATGTCTCGGAAACCAGCACTCGTGATAAGGCCTGTTTTGGCGCCATTCCGTTCCAGCAGGGTATTTGTGGCTATCGTCGAACTGTGGACTATTTTATTGACAGTAGTTTTGCGGGAACTTAAGCCTTGAATTATCGCATCAGAGGGATTGAATTGCGTGGTCGGTACTTTTGCCACCGTATATCGATTATTTGACTCGAAAATGAAATCAGTGAATGTCCCGCCTACGTCAATGCCTATTTCATCCATTTATTGAGCGCTCCTATTTAGATTCTAGGCCCTTTCGGGATATTCACACCCTAACAAACTGACGTACACTCATATGTATGAGCGAGATGCGGACTATACAGACCAAAGAGCCTTTTGACAATGAGAAGCGACTCTTTGAATTATCAGCTCCGTTTGGGATGACTGGAGACCAGCCAAAAGCAGTAGAAAGCATAGTGGATGGCCTCAGAGCCGGTAGCCGAATTCAGACACTTCGGGGGGCAACGGGTACAGGGAAAACTTTCACAATGGCTAATGTCATCAGTCAAGTACAAAGACCGACCCTCGTATTGGCTCCTAATAGAACACTCGCGGCACAATTAGCGCAAGAGTTTAGAGACTTTTTCCCGACTAATTCGGTGGAATATTTCGTTTCTTATTATGACTATTATCAACCTGAGGCATATATACCACGGACTGATACATATATCGCAAAGGATGCCGACATCAATGAGGAAATTGATAAAATGCGACACGCAGCTACATATTCATTGTTGGAGCGAACTGACACGATAGTGGTCGCATCAGTGTCATGTATCTACGGACTAGCACCTCCCTCAGAATATCAATCATTTGCAGTGCGGCTAGAAAAAGGGAAAGAGACCTCCCTTCATAACTTGACTAGGCAGCTGGTAGCCATGCAATATCATCGCAATGATCTCAGCCTGCTAAGGGGCACTTTTAGAGTACGTGGGGATACATTGACCGTATTCCCTGCATACGGAGAAGCGGCGCTCAGAGTAGATTTTTGGGGCCAAGAAATTGAGCGACTGACGACTTTGGATCCACTTACAGGCGAGATACTCGGTGATCTTGACAGTGAATCAATTTATCCGGCTAAGCATTTCGTCACATCACAAGAAAAAATGGAAGATGCTTTGAAACAGATCGAATTGGAGCTTGCTGGACGACTTAGAGAACTAGAACTTGGCGGTAAATTACTTGAAGCTCAGCGGCTTTCGGAGCGTACGAACTACGATCTAGAAACTATGCGAGAGATTGGTTATTGCAGTGGGATTGAGAATTACTCACTGCATCTCGCAGGCAGATCTCCCGGCTCGCGTCCTTGGACATTATTGGATTATTTCTCAGAGGACTGGTTGCTGTTTGTTGATGAATCTCACATGGCTCTGCCTCAGGTTCGAGGGATGTACGAGGGAGATACGTCACGGAAACGCACATTGGTCGAGCATGGATTCCGATTACCTTCAGCGATAGATAATCGTCCCTTGAATTTCGATGAGTTTTTCGGTCACGTTAATCAGGCGATCTTTGTATCAGCGACACCCGGCCCATTTGAAATGGAAAATACCGAACAGATAATTGAACAAGTCATCAGGCCGACAGGTATCGTGGACCCAAATATCGACGTTCGGCAGACGACGGGTCAAATCGATGATTTACTAGAAGAGATAAATCAGCGCGTACAGAAATCTGAGCGGACATTAGTCACTACTTTGACAAAAAAAATGTCAGAAGATCTCAATGAGTATCTTAGAGAGTCAGGCGTTAAATCTACATATCTGCATTCAGAAATAGATACCCTGCAGCGGATCGAGATTCTCAGAGAACTACGGCTGGGAACCTACGACGTGATTGTAGGAATTAATTTGCTCCGAGAAGGATTAGATTTGCCGGAAGTGTCTTTGATTTGTATTCTGGATGCTGATAAAGAAGGCTATCTGCGATCATCCGGCGCCCTGATTCAAACTATCGGCAGAGCAGCTAGGCATCCGTCAGGGCAGATAATTATGTACGCGGATAGGATTACGAACTCCATGGAGCTTGCCATTTCGGAAACGAGTAGGAGACGGCAGCTACAAGAAGCACATAATCAGCAGTACGGGATCACTCCAGAAGGGATCGCGAAGAATATCAAGGACATTGGTGATAAGTTACGTGATGAGTTAGATGACAAATCCGAAGATTTGTCATTTACTGATATACCTGACGCTGAGATTAAAAACATTCTAGACGACTTAGATCGACAGATGAAAACAGCAGCTAGCGAGCTTGAGTTTGAAAAAGCGGCGATCATTAGGGATCAGATAGCGCAGATTCGTAAGGAAAAGATATTGCTGGATTCGGTCCCCCAAGGACTTGGCGGGATTACTGTCGGCTAGTCCGAGTCAAATTGTTTTGGCGGATTATTCAAACGATTCATGTTAGTCATCTTGGGGACATCGGATCGCGGGGGATCTTCTGTCTCGGCCGAACCCATAGAGATCACTTGGCGAGGCTTGCCAGCAGGTCCAGGTGGTCCAACGACTCCATTTTCTTCCAATTGATCCATTAGTCGAGCGGCACGTGGATAACCTATACCCAGTTTTCGCTGGAGCATCGATGTGGAGAGCTGACCAGTTTCTGCTCCGAGTATTAATGCTTTTTTGTACTGTGGGTCATCTGGAGACTGTCCGGAGTCGTCGCTACCAGAGTCGATAAGCGATAGTTCCTCAACTGCTTGCTGTACGGCTTCCTCCAATGCGTGATCGTGCTTTTCAGGCACTTCCGCTCCAAAATTCTCTGCTAACCAATAATCAGTAACACTCGCGATCTCGTTATCCGAAACGAACACACCTTGTATACGTCTAGGTTTATCAGCGCCTGGAGGGACATACAGCATGTCGCCGCGGCCCAATAGTTTCTCAGCACCGGCACCATCAATAATTGTCCTCGAATCGACGATTGAGGAGACGGCAAAAGCAATTCGAGTCGGAAAGTTTGCCTTGATGAGCCCGGTAATCACGTCAACGGAAGGTCGTTGAGTAGCGACGATTACGTGAATTCCGGTTGCCCGAGCAAGTTGGGCGAGGCGTACCAGCAGTCTTTGGACCTGATCAGGGGCAGTCATCATCAGATCCGCAAGTTCGTCGATCACTACAACCCAGTATGGCAATGGATCTCCTGTAGTCTTCTCGTTATACCCTTCAATATTTCGGACACCAAGTGCTTGAAACTTGCGATACCGCGCGTCCATCTCATTAGCGACTGCCTGGAGGGTTCCGAGCACTCTATCGAGGTCCGTAATGATTTCAGAAAAAGCAAGATGTGGAACGGAGGCGTATGCAGTCATTTCAACACGCTTGGGATCGATAAGGACAAGCCTTAAAGTTTCAGGTGTATGTTGCATTAGTAATCCTGAAATTATTGCGTTCAAGCAAACAGACTTTCCGGATCCAGTCGCCCCAGCGATTAATAGATGTGGCATTTTTGTTAGATCAGCAAACATCGCCCGACCTGAAATGTCCGCCCCCAGAGGAACACCCAGAGTCGTCTGATTCTTCGAACGCTGCCACTCCTGTGAGTCCAACACATCTCGCAACATAACCAACCGAGTGTTAGAGTTTGGGACCTCAAGGCCGATTATAGGCTTGCCTGGTACTGGAGCCTCGATTCTGATTTCCGGAGTAGCCAACGCAAGTGCGAGATCGTTTTGTAGGGCTGTGATTGCCTTAACCCTGACACGTGAACGAGAAATTTCCTCTTCATAAGTCTGGATTTCCCCATTCTTATCTTTTGTCGTTAGCCTTCGTGTTTTTACGTCCCAGCCTGGTGTAATACCAAACTGAGTAATCGCGGGGCCCTCATTGATTTCACTCACCGTGGCATCCACCCCATGTGAGGCTAAAGTTTGCTCAATTATTTGAGCGCGGTCATCATTACCTTGATTTGTGGCAGCATGTTTATCACCAGGTCGCAAGAGAGCAAGAGGGGGAAGCAACCATGAGCTGTCGGCTGAGACCGGTCCGGACGGCGTTTCGGTAATGGGATCATCTATGGAATCTAACTCTGCCACAAATGACGTCTGCCCAACGTCCTCTTTGCTACAAGAGTTAGTCTCTGATGAAATTACGAACTTCTCTGAAGGTTCAATTTTTACCAAAGAATCTGTGCGCGGTCCTGCCAGTAGGGTTATCTCATCGACTTCGGCGCTCGTATTTTCCTGAGATGGATGAGCTGCGGTGTTCTGAGTACTTGAGAGGCGTGCTGTTACACGGCGACATAGTTGGAGACATACTTCAAAGGAGCGTTTAAGTATCAGTATTCCGAACGAAAAGAGTTTTGGGAAAGTCCTCGATTCAATTAAATACCTGACGGATCTCAAGGCATTTTCTCCAACTAGTTTGGCTATCATTCTTGTTCGTCGAGGTGACAAAATTGGAACGCACGTGAGCCCTGCTATGATCCAAATAGCATTAGTGAGTAATCCTGACCTCAATATGTTCCCTAAATCTCCAGCAAGAAGATAAGTCTCAGCTTTTGGATAGAGATTGTTAGGAGTAATTATTTGCTCTGCAACAAGGCCGGTCAGAAAAAATAGAAATAGGGTGGCAGAGAGTATTTGTCGAGGATACCGCCCGACCAGATATAGTCTTCTGAGCGTCACCACTATTCCGACTATGGCAATTAAAACGGCAACAGGGATAAATAAGAAGCCAACCTTTTGGAATAAGGTTAACTGTAATTCATAAAGTTGAGTCTGGGACACCAAATATATATCTTGCAGTCTTGGCAATATGAGGGTCAATACTCCAAGTAGCATTATGTAGATTCCCATCGCAGCTCGAGTACAGAGCAATTTCAAGAGAGCGACGAAAGGGGCCGAGATGTCATAGACAGTTGTCTCGGATTTTCTTTGTTCAGTTGGGGTGCCGGGACGTGTGCCGTGTTTCACAGGTTTATTCCTACCTAAGAGCGCCCCGCCCCATCAAGTTTACTGTATTTTCACGCTTTATTTTGCTTCGGGTAATATCTGCTTCAGTTAATTACGAAGTTGATTAAGAAATCAGGCCTCATGGAGGTTTCCTCAACAACCAGATTCCGCAACACATCCTCTGCCAAGTTCTCTAAAATTTCTGGCGTGATACTCGCATGTGGGTAGTTCTTTATTTGTTGTGAGAGCGCGCTTTCAAGATCCTCGGTAAGCCTGCCAGTGCTGATATCTAGTCCATAAGCGTGCACAGAAGGAGTCTCGATGAATTTCATTTCAGACTTGCGGAATACTCCGAACACTGCGAGTAGGCCATTGTCGGAGAGGAGGAGTCGCTCGTTGATGGCTTCTTGGCTAGTAGGAAATTTTCGGCCTCGATCGAGGAACACATAATCACTTTTGATTTTTCCTACCTGATCAGCCCGAAGGTGACTAGTGTTGGTATCATTATTTGTATCTATCACGAAATCAAAGACGTCTCCGTCGGTTCCGAGTAACAGACTTTCCGAATATGCTCCAACATCACTTGCCAATTTCTGATGGTCAATCAGGTGGCGGTATTCTCCCTGGGCCGGAAGGAAATATTCCGGACGTACTAGGTGTTGGACTAGCTTAAGCTCCTCGGCGGATGCATGTCCGCGCACGTGAACATTAGCAACCTTGTTGTGGATGACTGAAGCGCCAAGTGCTGTCAGTTTGTTAATGTTGTTGGATACGGCAGTCTCGTTACCGGGAATCGGATTGGACGACAGTACTACCGTGTCTCCGCGACCGATCGAAACGTGAGGATGGGTTTCATTTGCCATCCTTGTAAGTGCAGCGTTGGTCTCTCCCTGCGAGCCTGTACAAACTATTATCGTTCGATCATTTGACGACCTCTTAAATTGATCAAGGCTCAATAGTCTATTTTCCTCAATGTCCAAATGCCCCAACTCACGAGCAAATTTCGTAGCTCGGAGCATAGATCGACCATTCAGAAATATTTTCCGATCCGTATCAAGTGATGTGTCGGCAATCATCTGTATTCTCGATATCAAGGAGGCAAATGTAGCAAAAATGATGCGCCCAGGTGCGTTTGAAACAATCTGCTCAAAGACAGGTCGGATAGTTTCTTCAGGAAGAGTGTACCCAGCTACATCGGCATAAGTACTATCCGCACAAAGCAGGAAAGTGCCCGAGTCCCCGATCTCACTTAATCGGGCCAGATCAGTTGTCTGTCCAAGAATCGGTGTGTGGTCGATTTTGAAATCACCTGTATGTACCAATGCACCTAGTTCGGTGTGGACAATTATTCCCGCTGAGTCAGGGATGGAGTGTGCTACTGAGAAGAACTCGATCTCGAGATTTCCGGCTTCTATGACGTCTCCTGATTGGGTAGCGATTAAATCTACATAATCGGTGAGGCCATGCTCTTTGATTTTCTCAGAGAGTAAAGATCTCGTTAGGGGCAAGCCGTAAAAAGGTATGGTCTCATCGAGGCCTTCTGCAATCTCACTGAGTAAGAAAGGCGCTCCCCCGATGTGGTCTTCATGCCCATGCGTAAAGAATACCCCTCTTAGTTTTGCTAGTCTTTCTGCCACGTAGGTGTAGTCACTAATTATGAGATCGACCCCAGGATGAAGGGGATCTGAGAACATTACTCCGACGTCGATAATTATCATGTCGTCTCTGGTCTCGACGATCGTCATATTTCTTCCGATGTCGCCGTAGCCACTAAGTGCTATTACGCGAACAGTCGCGTGTTCGATTTCAGGTAGGGCAGCCTGGTCTGTAGAAGAATTATCTGTCACCGTTAGCGATCTCCTTGAACTCAATTATTTTGTTGCTCGATGAATCTAGTTGAGGGACGGGATCGGTTTCGCCGACTAACTTTTGGATCTCTGCAAAATCTGCTTGAATAAGAGGTAGGTTATTTGGTTGGTTTCTTAATACATATGCAGGATGAAACACTGGTACTATCCATCGGCCTGATTCAAGTAATGGAGTACCTCGAATTGCTGTAATTTTGGCCCCTGGAAACCAGCGTGTCATCGCAAATTTACCGAGTGTGACGATCACGCGGGGGTTCACTATCTCTATTTGTCTGTCTAGATAGTCTGCGCAGGTGGCGACTTCTATGTTGCTTGGATCACGATTGTCAGGAGGGCGACATTTGACAACGTTAGTTATGTAAACCGATTCACGGCTTCGTCCGATATCTGTAAGTAATCGGTCTAGCAATTGCCCGCTTCTTCCTACAAAAGGAAGTCCTTGCTCATCTTCGTTTCTTCCCGGTGCCTCGCCAATGAACATCAAGTCACATGGTATGGGTCCACTGCCCGGTACGGTCTGTGTTCGAAAGCGTGCAAGCTCACATTTTGGACAGTCGGCTATCTCGCGATAAAGATCACTTCCCGCGGCCGGTAGATTCATGTTGTTAGTCGCTGGTTTCATCGGTAGTGATCATAGTTCACTTGATACCAAACGTACTACTTGCCTGGACGCACCAGCCACGCAAGTCCAACACCCACGAAGTAAAGCAGGATCACGGGGCCAGCCACTAGTGACTGAGTCACTGGGTCGATTGTGGGAGTTACTATTGCTGAACCAAGAAACGCACCGAGTATTGCCCAGCGCCACCAACCAAGTAATTTTTTGGAGGTGACAACACCTAATTTCGCCATTCCCATCACCAGCAAAGGCGTTTCGAAAGCTACGCCTAGTATCAACATCATTCGAGTTACGAAGTCTATATATAGTCCGACCTGCCAATCGTCGCGGGCCCAGCTATCACCAAAACTCAGTAGGAATACTAAGGACAGAGGGAGAAGTACGAAGTAGGCGAACACCAGTCCAACTACGAAGGAAAGTGAACCACCAATCACGATAGGAAGGATCCATTTCTTTTCGTGGCTTTCTAGGGCAGGTGTGACGAATCGCATCGTTTGATAGATGAGGACCGGCATCGACACCGTGAGTCCGCCTAGTAGTGCCACTTTGAACAATGTGACAATTCGGTCTAGTGGTCCAAGTGACTGGGGTGTCCAATCGGGGTCAGTGGATCGAGCGGGTTGGAGCATCAACTCAATGAACTCAAATCCAACAGTAGGAATTAGTAAAACCCCAGTACTCACAGCTATTGCTATGGCCGCCCACATGACTCGAGTGCGTAACTCAAGGAGATGCTCGATTAAAGTCATCTCCTCTACACTGTCGTTATCAGTCTGTAATTCACGTGGAGTTTGATTATCGGAGTTAGAGCCTGAAGTCATGGGTTTTATTCCTGAGGCCTATAACGTTCTAGGAGTCGTTCTCTGATTTTTTGTCGGAGATGAATTGAAGTCCCTGTGGTTTCTCTGACCCGTCGGGTTCCGCTGTGGAAGAATTGGCCGGAATGATGTCACTAAAATCAGCAGCCGTTCCAACCGCTGTCTGAACATTCTGCCCTTCGGTTGACAGATCGTTCTCGAGTTCAGTCGTGATTTCTCGCAACTCTCCTAATTCTTTCTCTTGAAATTCGACTTCCTCTTGAATTTCATCAACTGCCTCTCGCACATCTTTCATTACTTCAGAACTAAACGCACGTGCAATGCGAAACCACCGCCCAGCTTGCTTCATCATTTCAGGGAATTTGTTAGGACCGACGATGATCAGTCCGATTATGGCCACGAGTAGGGCCTCAAACACACCAACTCCAAATAAGTTCATAGCAGGATCATACCTCAGTCTTCTCAGAGTCGGCGAATGAACAAGATAATACCGTCAGGAGATTTCACTCTGATGTGGAGAGAAATGAAGGCTAGTCTTCGACCCCAGCATCCTTAAGAAAATCAACCGCATCTTGCACGGATCTAATCTTCTCAGCATCCTCATCTGATATTTCTAGTGAGTTTTCATCTGTGGAGAATTCTTCCTCGAATGACATGATCAACTCTACAAGATCGAGCGAATCAGCATTTAAGTCATCGATGAACGATGCCCCTAAGACAACATCGTCTTCTTCCACTCCTAATTGTTCTGTTACAAGATCTCGTACTCGTTCAAAGACAGATGCCATATCTCTTTACCCTTTCACACTTATGTATTTTGTTGTTGTTTACGCACAATACCACCAAGTACGCCATTTACAAAGCGCCCGGATGATTCAGCTCCAAATTTCTTTGCCATGTTGACGGCCTCATTTATTGCGACTCGTTCCGGTGTATTTTCACTCTCCAGAGTATCGAACAGGAGTTCGTATACCGCAAGGCGCAGGATTGCTCTGTCAACTGGTGGCATATCACCCAGAGGGAATGCTGTTGCGAATTCTGAAATTTTGTCATTAATTTCTACTAAATGGTTGCTGACGCCCTCGACCAATTTCCGGGCGAAGATAAGGTTCGTGCCTTGATAACCATTAGCCTCAACTATCCGCTCGAAGGTGATACTGTTTCTGTTTTCTCCGGTATCATTGGCATACAACGATTGAAACGCTAATTCGCGTGCACCGGATCGAGTAAGTACTTTCATTGAAGCTTGCTCCGAGTCGGTCTTGTTATTCATTATGCAGTAACCGTGCCACCATCAACATTGATGACTTGCCCTGTGATGTAGGCGGCCGCATCAGTGGCAAGATATCCGACAAGTGATGCGACCTCTGCAGCTTTTGCCGGACGTCCCATAGGAGTTTTAGTTAATATATGGGCGATTTGGTCGCTCGTGAGTCCAGCAGTCATATCTGTTTCCACGTAGCCCGGAGCAACACAATTAACGGTTATATTACGGCCGGCAAGTTCTTGAGCTAAGGCTCGACTGAAGCCGTGTATTCCTGACTTAGCAGCAGCGTAATTTGACTGGCCAGCCTGTCCTACTACTCCCACCACAGACGAAATATTGATTATTCGTCCCCATCTTTGTTTAATCATTAGTTTCGCTGCTGCTCGAGAGGTTAGAAATTGTCCCTTTAAATTTATTTCGAGAACGTCATCCCACTGTTGATCTGTCATTCGCATCAATAAACTATCTGCCGTGATACCAGCATTGTTTACTAAAATGTGGAGTTCGGCGTATTCATCGATGATGTCTGTCAGTAATTTGTTGATCTCGGTGACATCAGTAACCTCCAAAGATCTGGCA
>DEAP01000113.1 GCA_002348225.1 Dehalococcoidia bacterium UBA2979 | reverse complement strand
GTCAGTTTGAGGCGTGGGTAGTCACTCGTTATGAGGACTGTGACTTCATACTTAGAAATCCTCACATTTTTTCATCAGATGCTCATTCAGCAGCTCAATTGAATAGGAGTAAGCTTGCAGCACAATTATCTGGCGCTGCGAACCAAGGAAATCAATCCGTCCCATTTATTAGAACAAGCGCAGACGAGCATCGTGAGCAGCGCGGCCTAGCCTCCCCAGCCTATGTGCCGGAAAGGTATCGTGCGATGGTCAAGAATATCGGTTGGAAATGGCTCCACGGCGCACTTAGCAAACCAGACTCTGGGGCGGTAGAAGTGATGTCGAGTGTGGCTAACCCATCTGTGATCGAATTAGTGTATTCGTTGATTGGGCCGTCTGATACGGAACGTTCACATTTTGAGTCCTTAGGCTCCGATATTCAGAAGTGGCGTGCTCAATCAGACGCGGGGCCTCTGCTACGGCAGAGGGGAGTCAGGGCGCAAAAGAATCTCCGTGATCTCTGTACTGCTGCTTTATGTGCTGACGCTCCTGACAGCGGCGCGATCGAATTGCTGCGTTCTGCGGTTGACCGTGAAGAGATCGCTGCCGTTGATGCGTCCCAATTAATTTTTGACCTTTCGATTGCTGGTAATAATGCTACTGCATTCTTAATAGGGTCTGTATTGCGGGTACTATGTATTTTCCCGGAAATTTATCAACAGATTAAAGATGACCCTGAGCTCGCACCATTGCTGGTGATCGAGACACTACGCTGGGAGGGGCCTACACAGTTTGTTCCCCGTTTTGCGACACAGGAAATACAACTCGGCAAGAGATTAATTCGACCTGGGGAGGGTGTCCTTCCAATCGTGACCGCAGCAGGGCGGGATCCCGAACGATTTGATGATCCTGACAAATTTTCACTCGATAGAAACTTTAAAGCTCAACTCCAATTTGGTTCAGGTGAACATCATTGTATTGGTGCGGGGGCAGCTTCCGGACTGGCTGAAGAGATGGCACTGGCTCTGCTTGAGATAACTGATAGCCCGCCAGAGATTATCTCAGAGGAGTGGGGCGGGACGATGACTTTGCGAGGTCTCCAGTCACTTAAAATCCAAATCTAGGCGGTGGAACAGAAGATTGTTCCTCTTTATAAGTTTCAAGGAATGCTTCCATCGTGTCCGGCGATCCGCCGAGGACTAGTATGTCGTTTGCTCGCAATACCACGGTGGCGCCATCGGGAGCGTAAATCATATCCTCACCTGATTTCAAGATGGCAACTATAGTGATTTCGGGGAAGTCGTTTTCGATCACACTCAGTGGTTCGGCTACTAAACGCGAAGGCGCGTCGATACGAGTAATAAGATACGATTCATCAATTTCCAGCGTATCAGCATGATGGCCCTGATCAGACCAGGCAAGAGCTAAGTGGCGGCCGGATTCGTGTTCTGGGAATCGGATTTCATCAGCACCGACACGCGATAAAATTTCGCCATGTCTTTGATTAGCTGCCTTGGCAATCACTCTAGGTATTTGCATTTCTTGTTTGAGCGTAAGTGTGGCCAAAATGCTTGCTTCGAGGTGTTGATCTGAAAAAGCAACAACAGCAGCGTCGCATTGTGCAACTCCAATTAATCTAAGCGCGTGACTATCAGACGCCTCTGCTTCTGCGACATGGATCAGCTCAGATGAAAGTTCTTTAACAACCTGAGAGTCATGATCAATACCAATAACTTCATGCCCCATTTCTTGGAGCTCATTTGCTAGGACCGATCCGTATCTGCCAAGTCCGAGGACAGCAATTTTTTGCTTGCGGTGATTCTGTTTAGGCGCCATATCTCATCCTCCACCCTCTAAGATTAACTAATATCTTTTGAATTGCGCACAATATTATGTCCGTTATTCCCTACGAATCGGCTAATGCACCCGCGAGTGCCTGTATCAGATGGATTGGATCTTTTTCACTGAAATGGCTGAGTTGTTCACGGCAAGAGGTACCCGTAATGAGTAATTGCTGGTCTTCTGCCATTTCAGATACAGCAGGGACAAGCGTTCTATAAGCCATAGATTTTGATATGTCGTAGTGTTCCTTTTCAAATCCAAACGAACCAGCCATACCACAGCAGGCAGAGTCAATGAGATTTGCTTTAATACCGGACACGGATAGTACCTCCATTGCCATTTCAGTGCCGACAAGTGCTTTTTCGTGGCAGTGAACATGGATCGAGACATCAGGACCACCGGAAAAGGCAGCAGCTACTTTTTGTGGATTATTCTCTATTAGTTTGGATATGAATTCTTCTATGAGAAAGGAATTCTCCGCACCGAGCTGAGTTAGTTCAGTCATCGAACTGTCCTCATTCAATAACAATGGATATTCGTCACGGAAAGCAAGCAGACAGGAAGGCTCTATCCCCAACACCGGCAGACCATCTTTCAGATGTTTTTCTAAACTTAAAAGGTTCTTTTTCGCAGTCTGTTTTGCCTCGCTCAACATCCCTTTTGAAATCATAGGCCTGCCACAACATTCTGTTTTGTGGGCTATGTGGACTCCGTACCCGAGAGCCTCTAGCACGTCGACAGCTGCTATCCCAACCTCAGGCTGAAAATAATTGGTGAAGGTATCGACAAACAGCACGACTTCACCTTCAGATGCCGGTTTCCCACTGGTTCGGCTGTTGTACCAATCTGAGAAGGTATGTGGGGAAAACTGTGGTAGTGCCCGTTCGGCGTGTATTCCTAGAGTTTTTTGGAGTAAGCGTTTAGTCAAGGGCAGGGAACTGATCTTATTTGTCAGGGCTTGTAGTTTTAGAAAATGTGTCAGCTTTGCTCCGGCTGCGATGTTCCCAAATACTCTATCCCGGAACGGAACTCCCCTGATGGAGTGCCTGATTGAAAGTACTTCAGACTTCATGAGAGCCATATCCACAGCTGAGGGGCACTCACTTTTACATGCCTTGCATTCAACGCAAAGTTCGAGCGCCTCGTACAGTCGGTCACCGGAGAGTTCCTCGGGTGGGAGTGTTTGATTTAATACCTGTCGCAGTAGATTTGCTCGTCCGCGCGTCGAGTGTTCTTCGTCCTTCGTTACCATAAATGACGGGCACATGCTCCCAGTATCTTTAAGGCATGCCCCTTGCCCATTGCATTGCTCAGCAGCGCCTACGAGCCCACCCCATTCGGTCCAGTCAAGTGTGGTGGGAGGGGTGAGGCTGGACGTTTCGGGTGACAGCCTAAGATTGTCGTCAAATGGTGGTGTATCGAATATTTTCCCGGGATTGAAAATTGAATCAGGGTCGAACGTGAGTTTCAGTTCTCTGAAACTGTCCACCAGGGCTGGCCCGAACATTCGTTCAGCAAAAACTCCCCGAACAATCCCATCTCCGTGTTCGCCGCTTAGGGAACCACCAAATTCTAGAATGAGATCAGCAATCTCTGTCGCAACATTTTCAGCCTGTTGAGGTCCGCCAGCTTCTTTAAGATTAATCATAGGCCTGATATGCAAACAGCCAGCGCCAGCATGCCCGTAGTAGGCCGTCGGCAGATCATAGCGAGAGACTATTTCTTCGAATCTCGCTACGTAATCGCCTAAACGATCAGGTTGTACTGCTCCGTCCTCCACGAATGCTACGGGTTTGGTGTCACCTTTAACCGACATAAGAATACCGAGTCCAGCTTCTCTCATTCGCCATATCCGCGCTTGCTCTCCAACGTTAGCTGTTGAGAATGCCTGGTTGGTCAAGCCACGTTCGGCAAAATCGTCACGAAGTGCTTGCATCTTCGATTGAACAATTTCATCTGTGTCTCCGTCAACTTCTACCAGTAACAGGCCGCCTGGATCACCGATGACGAAGTCAACGAGTGAGGCATAACTGAGGCTCTCTCGACACCTTTCAATTATTGTGTGGTCAACAAATTCAACTGCAGCAGGATCATGGGCAACGGCCTGTGGTGCGGCTCGGCACGCAGCCTCGATAGTCTCAAAATGTAGAGCAACAATCCCTGTTTTCTCTGCGGAAGTGACAAGTCCGATAGTTGCTTCAGTAACAAGTCCGAGAGTGCCTTCACTTCCTACGAGTAGCTGTCCAAGATCGACAGTTTCGCCCCTAATGTCATCTGCTGAAAGCACTGTATCAAAATTGTATCCACTGACACGCCGAGGAATGTCAGGGAAATATGCTTCTATTTCCTGCTGCCTCGTGCGGACTATTTCAGTAACAGTTCGATAGAGATCTCCTTCTCTGTTCAAGTCATTTAGTTTCTCTTCGAGCTCTGGACCTGAGAGTGGCGATGTTTTCACGATCGAACCGTCGTTCAGGACAACAGTCAGTGATATTACTTGGTCGCTGGTTTTTCCATGTCTTAGAGAATGAGCACCACAGGAATTATTTCCTATTCCTCCACCAATTGTTGCGCGATTGCGAGTAGATGGATCGACGGGGTACATCAATTGGAATTGTTTTGCTTCCTTATTGAGGTGATCTACGACCAGTCCTGGCTGGACAACAGCGATGTTCTCTTCCGGGACAATCTTTATAATTTTGTTCATATGCCGGGTGAAATCAATTACGATCGCATGATTCACTCCCTGCCCGGCTAGGCTAGTGCCTGCTCCTCTTGGCAATATAGGGACTCCTAGTTCATTCGCCACTTGGACAATTGCCTGAACGTCTTCAGTATTTTGCGGGTAGGTAATCGCAAGAGGCTCCATTTCGTAGATCGAGGCGTCGGTTGCGTACAGAAGTCTTCGAGCTCGGGAAATATCGACATCGTCCAGACCACCCGAAAGCCCGGATGCAATGCGATCACGAATCTCAATTAGCTGGGACGGATTTTCTCTGAGCATATCCAGTGCTGTACGGACAGACTGATGCTTTGGTTCAGTATTGCCCGCGATAACTAACGAGTCTCGGTGCTGCAACGATGACATGGCTTCTAGCCTAACATCAGTCCTTGTTTATACGGACGACTTTAGGATACTTAGGCATCATTGTTGGCGTTCGTATCGAAAGACTTTTTTTCCCGAGAGCGCCTCGCGAGGGAAGGGCTATAGAGCGATTCAATTAGCGCCGCCATCAGTTCTTCAGCAGATTCGACTTCTCCTGAACTGTCTGGCATTAATGCCTTTAGGTTGGCTAAGCCACTGCTCGACGCGTGTATTAGAGCCGAAACTGCATGCGGATTGAATTGGGGATCGACATCTCCCTGAGCCTGAGCCTTCTGAATCAATTCTGCTAATGCCAAAATAGAGTCAGACACATCTCCTGCAACCTTTTTCTGTAATTTGGGATTTCTCAGTGAGGCCAATATCGATTCCATTGACACTACCGTGTCGTCAACATTCTCTGCTGAACGACTTTTCCCAACGTCTTCAAGGACGGAGAGCAGTTGGTCTCCCGCGGAGTAAGACTCATCCCCGGTCACACTGAACCGAGTTAATTCTTCTTCGATATGCTCATG
>DEAP01000069.1 GCA_002348225.1 Dehalococcoidia bacterium UBA2979 | reverse complement strand
AGGGTGAGGTTTTGATCAAAATAGAGGCTTGTGGAGTCTGTCATTCCGACCTTCACTGGATAAATAATTTCCGGAACGACACATTGCCAGCCGGGATCGCAAAACCCAGCGCAGCCATCCTAGGACACGAGGTAGCGGGAATAGTGGAAGAAATAGGCCCAAACGTTAGCGCTGTCGCACCAGGTGACCACGTTATTGTCGGATTTAGGCCTAATTGTGGAGGCAATTGCCACTTTTGTATTCGAGGTACCCCATGGCTATGCGAACGACCAGACAATCCTGACAGGGCATACACCGGTGGAAGCCCTCGTTTGTCTCAGGACGGTGTACCAATCATGCAGGGAGTTGGGGTGGGAGGATTCTCTGAATACACTGTCATGCCTGAACGAGCAGCCATCAAAATTCGTAATGATGCACCACTCGAGACTGTCTGTCTCATCGGATGTGGAGTTACAACTGGAATAGGTGCAGCAATCAACACTGCAAAAATTGAGGCTGGTTCGGATGTCGCTGTAATCGGTATTGGGGGAGTCGGGTTGAATGTGGTTCAAGGGGCCCGACTTGCTGGTGCCCGAAAAATCATTGCTGTGGACATGATGGATAACAAACTTGATATGGCTGCAGACTTTGGAGCCACTCATTTTGTAAACGCTAGTGAAGGAGATCCAGTTGAAAAAGTCAGAGACTTAGCAAACGGCTATCTGGACTATGCCTTTGAAGCAATCGGTCTGGGCGCCACCTGCAGGCAGGCCTTCGATATGGTCCGAGATGGCGGAACTGCGGTGGTGGTAGGCGTAGTCGGTGATGACATCACAGTGCCAGGCCGAGCATTTTTGCGCGAAAAAAAACTCATCGGTTCGTTCTATGGGTCTAATTCACTCCACACTGATATTCCTAAACTTGTGGATCTCTACATGGACGGCCGGATCAAAGTCGATGAACTGATCTCCAAGCGAAGACCTCTCAGTGAAATCAATGAAGCATTCGAAGATATGCTCGCAGGCGAAGTAGCTCGGAGTGTGCTACACCCATCCGGACTATAGAAAGAAGGCAAGAATGACAACCGAACAAATACTCGTCGAGAAAAAAAATCGGGTGGGAATCATCCGATTGAATCGTCCGGAAAAACTCAATGCCTGGACATCAAAAATGAATAGCGAAATCCATAGCCAGATCAATGAATGGAATGATGACTCCTCGATTGGTGCCATAGTAATCGCCGCAGAAGGTCGTTCGTTCTGTGCTGGAGCGGATATCGGCGACTTTGCTGATCGAGCTGAGGCTGATAGCAGCGGAGAGAACACAATTTCCAAACCGATCGCTGCCTACAGCACTCCCGGGCTTCTTCGGCAATCTAAACCGACGATTGCGGCTGTTCAGGGCTACGCAGTTGGCATAGGCCTAACGATGATCCTGCCTTGTGATATCAGGATTGCTGCTGAAGATGCCAAGCTCAGTATCCGGTTTATCAAAATGGGTCTAATGCCCGAACTGGGTTCCACCAGAATTCTTTCAGAACTCGTAGGCCTCGGACATGCGACTGACATGTGTCTTTCGGGTCGAATGGTTCCTGCTGATGAAGCTCTGAGGATGGGCCTGGTATCGGATATTGTGCCTAATGATGAGCTATTTGAGAAAGCATTTGAGCGGGCAGAAGAGATTGCTAATAATCCTACCGATGCCGTGATGATGATAAAAGAACTGTTGGCCAAGAATCCTATGGATTCCGACCTGGATGCTGTGATGGAACGGGAAAGTTTACGTGATCAGATCGCTCGCCGATTACCAAATCACTCGGAGGCAATTGAGGCATTTAGCCAAAAACGAGATCCCCAATTTAATCAGTAATCGATTAACGAGCTTGCCGAAATTCCTTATGGAAGAGCACCGCACTCAAGGCAAGGAGAAAGCACAGCACGCCTGAGATGGTGACCGCTGGCTGTGTCCCCAGACCAACCGCATTGTCTAGTAAAGCTACTTGAGCAACCCCAATCGGCATCAGACCAAGCATTGCCAACGTGCTTAACGACATCACTCGCCCCATGTATTGATCAGGCGTTCGCATCTGTAAAAGTGCCTGGCTCATATTCATAAAAAAGCCACCGAAACAGCCCCAAACGAAGAAGAAAAATATTGTAAGGACTGGAGTGGGAGCAAGGACTTGCGCAGCAACACAAAATCCACCCCCCATGAGGGCCATCCCAAAAAAACCACCTTTATTATTGAGCTCTCGCATAGAACTGATGAACAGTGACGAAACTACCATCCCTGCGGACAACATCGCCCAAGCCAAGCCCAACTGAGTCGCATCAGTCTGATGTATCTCAGTAAAAATAATCGGTGCCCCATAATTGACAGGTCCCATCATAAATAGTCCCGTAACACACATCAGACCTATGACAGTAATCAGCTCTCTGCGTGTTCTCAAGAAAGAAATCACCTCTGACATAGCCGAATTACCGACGCCGCTCGAGGTCGTTGAGGACTCGATCATATCTATCGGTGCCAGCTTCATGGGCAGTACCGCAAACGCACCAATAAACAATACCAAGGCACCTATAGAAAAAGCGGCCCAGGGGCCGAGGAAATCGTAGAAAAGCGCAGCGGCGCCTGGACCAATCACCCGAGGTAGAGCCCCCGTGATCGTCCCTAGTGAGATTCCATTCAGCAAATGTTCACGAGGTAACGTCATCGGGAGGATCGCTCTCGAAACCGGCATCTGCGCAGAGGTCAGGATTCCTGTCACGGTGACGTAAATGATAGTCCAGCTGTAACTTTCGATTCCAGCCATAATCCCAATACAAAATACAAGCGTAGCTATTCCCGCTAATATCATCGATGCTGCAAGCAACAATCGTCGATCGAATCGATCAGCTAATATACCTGCCGGAAGCATAAAGAGTGCCGATATCCCCTGAATTGCAACTGATATAGCCATAAGGCTTGCCGAGCCCGTTATCTCCAGAACATAAAATCCAAGAACCCCCTGCTGAATACCTCGCTCGAGCGGTCCGGTAGCGTTTGTGAGGGTCCACCATCGATAATTGGTATAGGAAAATGCTGGTGCAGAAGGCAATGCTTTGGAAAACATCACATAATGTTAACTATAAAAGAGGATACCCGTACTTTTCTATTTCTGACTCTTTTTCGATCTTCCGGATGGCTTCACCTGAACAGCCTCGAGCTTGCATCTGAATCTCCAATCTATCGCGAGCTTCACGGGCCGCAATAATTTCTGGCCTGGAATAACGGGCCCGCATATCCACTACGATCCTATGATGATTTTTCCACTGCTCATATTCGGCAAGACACAAGTCGCTATGGGCATGCAACTCAGTCATTCAGTCTCCATAATGACTCGCTCGCGTGCATATGCACACTGCTCACACGATGTATTTGCATTTGGAAGTTCGTCTGAATTCAATACCTTGAGCAATTCCTCTAGCTTGGCTGGAATCCAAGAGCTGTCCCAATAGTATGGAACTAAGGTTTCGTCGAAGTCCATTACACCAAAAAAACCTTCTCTGTCCTTTTGCGCGTTACAGACATAGAAATAAGCAACTGGAGCCACGTCGTATCCCATATTTTGCAGCAGATATGCGTAGAAATCTAGTTGCCGTTTATAGACCTGATGATAGGTACCGCTCAGATACGACTGTGCCCGTACGGGATATGCACTGGCTTGTGACTTATAGTCCACCACAATTAGTTGACCACTCTTTTGATCTTGCCAGATATCGTCAACGCCACCAGTGAGCAGGATCGAACTTCCCTCCAGTGGCACTTGTAATCCTCCACGGAGGGCATCACGCCATTTATCAATATCTTCATGCTGAAAGGGAACAATATCTATAAGACCAGACTCTTTGAAAAGCCTATGAGGTGTGCCCGTTGCTCTACAGATATCGAATTCTTTCTTCAGTAACTCGTCAGTTAGTGAATTCAGAGACCAACCCGGCATACCAGGGGAAGCTAGTCCCATAACCCGATCCAGATAAAAACACCGCTGGCACGATAAAAAATCTTCAAACTTGCCTCGACTCAGCTTAAACTGCTCGGTTTGGTTAGGTTGATAAATAGAATTTTTCCGGCTGCGCCGCCCTTTCGCCTCAACGAACTCTCCTTTGTTATTTCTCTTCAAGCTAATCATCACAGAACCTCACGATAACGACGATAAATTTCCCAATCGGTACATCCCGCAGTAATCAGAGGATAAGGGATATGTTCACCCGAATGGCCCCTGAGCCGACTAGCAATTATCCTTCGAGAACTATGTAAGGAGTAAGTCGTGTCCTGGGAAGCCGAAGTTGAAGAAATCAAAAAACGTAAACATCTCGCTGAGCAAATGGGTGGCGAAGCTGGCATAGCAGAACAAAAGCGTCGGGGAAAGCTCACAGCCCGAGAACGAGTGGCAAAATTTGTCGATCCTGGCACCTGGCGCGAAATTTCACCCCTAGTTGGCACAGCCACCTACAGTGAAAATGGTCTAGAACTTGAGAGTTTCCTTCCAAAAGGAGCAGTCAAAGGATTTGCGGAAGTTGATGGGAGGCAGGTAGCGGTTGATGCTGGTGATTTCACCGTCCGCGGCGGGTCTGGTGGCGGTTCTGCTGGTGGCCTTGGCGGCGAACTCGACACCAAAGACCGAGCTCTAGAATGGCAGGTGCCGTATGTCCGATTACAAGATGCCGCGGGAGGGTCAGTGCGTGGGTTCGAGGAACTCGGGCGAACGTATGTACCGGACGGAAACATCAACACTCAACGCGATATCCAGCTCCTCAGACTAGTACCTGTGGTCTCAGCAGCACTCGGCTCTGTAGCGGGGCTTCCGGCGGTAGAAACACCGTTGTCGCATTTCAGTGTGATGGTGAAAGGAATCAGCCAAGTATTTCCCGGCGGGCCTCCGGTGGTAAAAGCCGCACTAGGATACGACATTACAAAGGAAGATCTCGGCGATCATCGAGTCCATATTGGGATATCTGGTGTGGTGGACAACTTAGCTGAAACGGAAGAAGAAGCATTTCAGATAATCAAAACGTTCTTGTCCTATCTTCCCTCAAATGTACACGAAATGGCCCCTCGAACTGAGCCGACCGACGACCCTAATAGACGAGATGAAAGCCTGATTTCAGCAATACCCCGAGATCAGCGAATGACCTACGATAGCCACAAGATCATCGACTCGGTTGTAGACACTGACTCTTTCTTTGAGATAGCGCCTAAGTACGGTCGAGCGCGCATAACTGGTTTAGCACGTATCAATGGGTACCCCATCGGGATCATGGCGAACAATACAAAGATATTCGGCGGCACCACTGATGTGGATGCAGGCGAGAAAGTTATGAGACTAATAAGGCTATGTGACACGTTCCACCTACCACTCATCACACTTACTGATGAGCCTGGATTTATGGTAGGAATTGACAGTGAAAGACGAGGTATAGAACGTGCAGGTGCTCGGTTGGTAATGGTGACCTGTGATAGCCGCATGCCCTGGGCACAGGTGGTGATGGGGAGAATGTACGGAGTTGCGGGACAGAGTCATCACAGACCCACTGGAATGTTCCGACGATGGGCATGGCCTAGCGCACGTTGGGGCTCGATGCATATTCAGGGAGGCACTTCAGCCGCGTACGCTCGGGAAATTCGTGAATCTGACGATCCTGCAGCAAAAACAGCAGAAATAGAGGCTCGATTACAGGCAATTGCATCACCATTCCGGACGGCAGAGGCCACCGGACAAGACATTATTGACCCCCGTGATACAAGACCATTACTGGTAGAATTTGTGGAAGAAGCGCAACGGGTGCTGGCTACACAACTTGGCCCGAATCCGAACCCGTACTCGCCATAGGGAATGGACTTAGGAATGACCGTTGACCTCACTCAGACTCAACCCACAGGTGACATTGCTGTTGATGCGACCGACCAGACTTTCATGGTAGAGGTGGTCGAAGCATCAAAACAGATTCCTACAATTGTAGATTTCTGGGCGCCTTGGTGCGGTCCCTGCAGAGTACTAGGACCAACTCTCGAAAAGATTACTAAGGAGTTCGATGGCAAGGTGCGACTTGTAAAGATCAATACTGATGAAAATCCGCAGGTGAGTTCTGCCTTTGAAATAAGTTCGATACCGGCTGTCTTTGCTTTCAAGGACGGACAAGCTGTGGATAAGTTTCTAGGAGCTCTCTCTGAAAATCAGGTTCGTGATTTCTTCACAAAACTTGCGCCTTCCCCATCTGACGAATCAATGTTGAAGGGAGCTGAAGCATTGAGGACAGGCAACTTAGTCGAAGCTCGAGCTTTTTTCGAAGAAGCACTTGAACGAGACCCGAATCACGCCCGTGCGAATGCAGGTATCGGAGCAATTCTAGTCGAAGAAGGTCAGTTGGATGAAGCGGAATCAATCCTCAAACAATATCCAAAGGAGCCAAGTGCGAGCAGACAGCTTGCGAGGATACGCTTCCTCCGAGGAGGTTCTGATGACACTGATGTGAAACGTAGTGACGCTCTACTTGGAAACGCTGAAATTGATGCTGCAGAACTGGCAGAGGCTCACTATGTTTTGGGTTGCAGAACAGCCCTGCAAGGTGAATGGCAAATCTCCTTGGATCATTTCCTCGCTGCGATTAAATTAGATCGGTCAGTCAGAGATGATGGTGGCCGATTGGGCGCACTGGACATCTTCAATGTACTTGGACAGGAACACGAAATAACAAGAGAATACCAACGAAAACTGTCGTCTCTGCTGTTCTAGAATCGGAGTATGGAAATTATCTCTGGACCGGCAATATCAGTGCGTGGACTGAAAAAATCCTATGGGGATGTTGCAGCTGTCCGCGATATAAGTTTCGACGTGATGCCGGGTGAAGTATTCGCACTGCTGGGACCAAACGGTGCTGGAAAAACAACCACCATAGAAATTCTTGAAGGGTATCGACAGGCCACGAGTGGCGAAGTATCAGTGCTGGGATTTAATCCTACTCACCGAATGCCAGAATTTCGGGAGCGAGTGGGTATCGTACTTCAGCAGACTGGTGCAAACACCTACCTTACTGTTCGGGAAACTCTTGACTTGTTTGGTTCGTACTATCAGGACTCTCGGAGCACGGATGAAGTGCTTGAGCTGGTTGGCTTACAGGATCAATCAGCGGCTGTTGTGAAGAGAATTTCAGGTGGTCAGAAGAGACGACTGGACGTGGGCATAGCTCTGATTGGTCAACCCGATATTCTCTTTTTGGACGAACCAACCACCGGATTTGACCCACAGGCGAGGCGCGCCTCTTGGGAAATGATTCACAACCTAACAAATCTAGGTTGCACTGTCATGCTAACCACGCACTATATGGAGGAAGCCGAATTTCTAGCCTCATCGATTGGCATAATGGTTTCTGGAGAAATTGCTCTTATTGGGCCCAAGCAAAATCTACAAAGCAAATCTCAAGGATCCCGCATTTCTTTTAATGCCACTCCGCAATTCAATGAAATGCTTCAGACCGATTTTAAATTCTCTTTAACTTTGGGACCGGATGGCTTTTCCACAATGGAAAGTACAGATGTAGCAAATGACCTGTATCAACTCACCACTCTTGCGAAACAGCAATCCGTCAATCTGACAAATTTACAGGTAAAAACACGTACATTGGAAGATATCTATATAGAAACTGTGGAAAATTATTCGAGGACTGGCAGGCCCGCATGAGTCGCTTGTGGATGCAATTCAAGTTCGATAATAAATCCTTTTGGAGGAATCCAGCCGCGGCAGTATTTACCTTCGTATTCCCATTGGTTTTCCTCTTCGTTTTTACAACAATTTTTGGTGACGATGAGATCACGACACCCAGTGGGAAATCAGCAGATATGGCGACATTTTACATTCCGTCGATACTTGCTCTGTCTATTGTGAATGTGAGTTACACGAGCCTCGCCATGCAGATGACAATCCTTCGCGATGGCGGATTCCTTAAGCAGGTGTATGGGACTCCGCTCCCCGTTAGATTATTTATCATGTCGAAGGTTCTACATTTGGTGTTTATCGGCTTGATACTTATTGCGATAGTTTTGACATTCGGACGAATTATTTATGATGTACAGTTACCAACCAACACGCTGCCAGCAGCGACGATAAGTGCCATCCTAGGAATAGTAACATTCTCGGCTCTAGGACTTGCGATGACGTCATTCATCCCAAACTCCGATGCGGCTCCGGCCATAGTAAATGCATCTATACTTCCGCTTCTATTTATTTCTGATATTTTTATTCCCCTCCATGAGGCACCGGATTGGCTATCCTTTATTGGATCGCTCTTTCCTGTGTACCATCTTTCACACTCCTTAATAACAGCATTCGATCCATTTCAGGAAGCATCTGGTTTTGAATGGAGTCATTTGGCTGCCCTCACCGGGTGGGGAATTATCGGATCGATCGTGGCGGTAAGACGCTTTTCTTGGATCCCACGGATCTAGTTAACGAGACCGGATAATGGTGTAGGTCGCCCTACCGGTAGCCAAAAGTTCTTCATTCGCGTCTTTCACATCTACTGTCACAAATGCTAGTGACTTTGTCGTCCGAAGTATCGTTGCTCTCGCAATGGCTACCGTCTTGGCGGGCTTTAAAAATGTCACATTTAAATCGAGGGTCGCTTGTCCTTGCCATGTATCATCGTCCTCGCCTCTGGTCGTCGAAACCGCTGCTCCAGCGGCAGAATCAATCAGTGAAGAGATCGCACCGCCATGCATAATCCCGGGGATCCGGGTTTCGAGTTCAGGACGCATTTCAAGTGACAATTCAACGTCACCCGAACGATGCACCGCAATTATTTGTATTCCAAGGAGATCCCAGTACGCTACCGTGTCACTCTCGAGGCGTTCTTTAAGTTGATACTGATCCATATGACTGCCTGATTCTAACCTTGGGTCGTCTCTGACAGTGCGTCTTCACCGGATATTTCCTGAAAACCCATTCTATATAAGTCGGCATAATGCCCATTCAAGTCCATTAATTGATCATGATTACCGATTTCGATGATTTCCCCTTCAGACATTACAACAATTCTGTCGGCACTTCGAATCGTCGAAAGTCGGTGTGCAATAACGAACGATGTCCTTCCACTCAACATTCTAGACAGAGCTTCCTGAATGACTTTTTCTGTGGCAGTATCAATGTTTGCTGTTGCTTCATCCAAGACTAGTATTGCTGGGTCAGCAACGAGTGCCCGCGCAAAAGAGATTAATTGTCTCTGTCCAACTGATAAATTTTGGCCTCGCTCATGGAGTTGTGTGCTGTAACCTTCTGGTAACTCCATCACAAACTCATCGGCACCAACTGCAATGGCAGCCTGCCTGACATCTTCATCCGTCGCATCCAGTCGACCATAGCGAATGTTACTGGCGATCGTACCTGAGAATAAATACGGCTCCTGGAGCACCACCGACATTCTCCTCGTCAATGACGATAAGTTTATATCCCTCACGTCGTATCCATCCACACGGACATGACCACTTTGAATATCATAGAATCGCGCAATCAGCGCAGTAATGGACGTCTTCCCTGCTCCGGTATGCCCAACCAGTGCGATGGTTTCACCCGGGTTTACATGAAGATCGAACTTACGTAGCACCGGAATATCCGGCAAATATTCAAAATCTACCTGCTCAAAATCCACTCGACCTTCGATTTTTTCAAATTCATGTGCCTCGGACTTGTCATATATAACAGGCTTAGTATCGAGAACCTCAAAAATTCTATGTGCACCAGCCATTGCTCTCTGTAACTGTGTGTACTGGAGCACTATGTCACGGACCGGATTGAAGAATCGCTGAATGTAAAGCAAAAATCCAAGTGCGAAAGCTGCCGCATCGACCGGATCGAGACTGCCCTCAAATACCCGCATTGCTATAACAATAAGAACAGCAACAGTTGCAATCGATGAAAGAACTTCAACAGTGGGCATCACCATGCCCTGCAATCTGACTGCCTGCATATTCGAATCAAAATTTTCAGAATTGAGCTCGTCAAATTGCTCGAGATTCTTTTTCTCTCTGCGAAGTGCCTGAACCACTCTGATTCCTGATACGTTCTCGTTGATGTTGGAGTTCACTAGAGCAATTGCCACTCTAGTCCGAATAAAGGCCCGCGCTGCATATTTTTGCCAAAAGCCCATAAAAATCATTAGAACTGGTATCACGGACAATGAGACGACTGCCAACATCGGGTCGAGGATAAACATAAAAAATACAATCAGGCCAAGTCCAAAAATATCTGCCAGAACTGTCAGGAATCCCGTCGTCATAAGCTCCTGCAGCGTGGTCACATCGGACGTAACCCGAGACATCACGCGACCAACCTCCTCTTTATCGTAGAACGGCATCGATAGTCGATTCAGGTGACGAAACATCTCACTGCGGAGATACCGCAAGATGTTGTGACCTATATAACCGGTCAATCTTCTCTGAAAGAACATTCCGACAAAGGCAACGCTGGCTAGGCCCATTAGAAGGATCCCGTACCACAACACCATTTGATTGAGTTCGTCGAGGAGAAGCTGAGCTTCCGCTCCTCCTGTGGAATCTCTGACTTCCTTCCATTCAATAAGTGCAGATGTAATATTTCTCAAGGCTTCTGCCATGAAATAAGGCTGAGAGAATGTGGTAGCGGACACAAGAAGCATCGAAAATACAGCTGCGACTGTCCTCCATTTGTAGGGGGCCATGAAAGGTATTAGTCGTTTCAAGAGATCTACATCATAAATTTTGCCAAGCTCGTCGTAATCCCAGCCATCAGACCTACCACCACGTTGTGCAGGCCCTTGCCCTTGGCTCCAACCCCCTGCACCGCCACCACCCCAGTAAGCCATGCTACTCACCACCCGCTTCTAATTGAGCGACTGCTGCATCTTCCTGATCTTTCAGCTCCAAATCGTAAATTTCTTTATAGAAGCCATTTGCAGCCAGAAGCTCTTCATGTCTGCCTCGCTCCACAATGCGACCATCCCTCATAACTAATATTTGGTCAGCTTCTCGTACCGTGCGCAGTCGTTGCGCAATCAGGAAGGTGGTCCTATTAGCCATAAGTGTTCTGAGGGCCTCTTGAATCAGATACTCGGTACGCATATCCACGGCAGCTGTGGAATCGTCAAAAATCAGGATCCTTGGGTCAAGCAGCAGCGTCCGAGCGATAGCAACACGCTGACGCTGACCACCCGAGAGTGTGGAACCGCGTTCCCCCACCCACGTATCGTACTTATCTGGCTGCGAGTCAATATAGTCATGGAGCCTAGCAGCCTTAGCTGCCGCAATAATTTCTTCGTCTGTTGCATCTGGCTTCCCATAAGCCAAATTTTCTCGAATGGTAGCTGAAAACAAGAACACGTCTTGTTGCACCAGACCCACCGCCTGACGCAAACTGTTCAAGGTGACATCCCGAACGTCCTCACCATCAATCAGGACACGGCCGTCTGTTGCGTCATAAAAACGGGGCAGCAAATTCACTATACTCGTCTTACCAGAACCAGTCGGTCCTAGCAAAGCGACTGTTTCGCCCGGCTTCGCATGAATACTAATATCCGCCAAAACCCTTCTTCCCGCATCGTACTCAAAATTGACGTCTTCGAAAATCACTTCCCCTTGTCCCGGCTGAATCATCTGAGCTGAAGGAGAATTTTGAACAGGTGACTCTCTATCAAGAAGTGCATATAGTCGACGGCCTGAAGAAAAAGCTCGTGCAACTATATTGACAACAAATCCTAATGATCTGACCGGGACTTGTAAGAGCACCAAATATATTTGGAACTTAATTAGGTCGCCCGGAAGCAGACGATCAGCTTGAATTTCCTTGATACCCACCCAAAAAATAAGTGCCACCGCAATCAACCATGCCCCTTGCAACACTGGCTCATTAACTGCCATATATTTAGAAGTCCTGTAAGACTCGTGGAAAAGTTCGTCCACTTTGTCATCAAATTTTTCTTGTTCAAAACGCTGACGAGAAAATGCCTTCACGACTCGTTGCCCAACTAGATTTTCCTGTAATACGGTCCCCATCCTGCCCTGGAGTTGCACTATATTCAGCCATATCGGCCGCATCCTGAGAGACATCACGGACGCATAAATACCGACGACAGGAACGAAACCAATGGCCACTAACCCGACACGCCAGTTTTCCACCACGATCAGAGCTACAGCCGACACAATTAGAAGTGCAATGAATACAAATCGAGCGACTCCCATGGTCACAAAGAAGCGAATACCTTCAATATCTTGGGTCGCACGCTGCATAATTTCACCGACTTCTGATTTGTCGTGAAATCCAAACGACAGATGCTGCAGATGATCATACAACTGGTTTCGTAAATCGTAAGCTACTCTCTGAGACAATGCTTCACCTAGATAAATCTGCAGGTATGCCAACAATCCACGAATGATGGCTGTAACCATTACCATCGAACACATCAGGGAAATTTGTCCCCAGGATGGTTCAATTTCGATGCCATCTTCTATCCTGAGATTCAATCCGGTATTAATCGCCCATCCGATTAACTCGGGTAAGGAGACTGTAAATATGACAGCCCCAATCATGACAGCTATAGTCCATAGAAATCTTTGCCGATGGCTGACTGCCACTCTCACGAGTCGAAATAAAATTAGCTGCGAGCCGTTGCTCATCCTGACGGTATACCACACGCCTTTCCAACGCGATAGCCAACAGGCACTAGTTTGGACCCTTCAAGCCTGATAAAACGATCGTATTTCCGTTATTGACATCGCGTGCCAACTCTATGACATCTTCAAGCCTGTCCCTTAGTGAAGCGACGTGTGACACCAAAAGTACGAGTCGATCTCCCTCCCCGGAGGTAAGTTGTTCTATCCCGCTCATTGCTAGGTCAAGATGTTCTTCATCCAAGGTGCCGAATCCTTCATCCAGGAAAAATGCCTCGAGTCTCCCGTCTTCCCGAGTCACCATTTCAGACAAGGCTATTGCCAATGAGAGAGATGCTAAAAATGTTTCTCCCCCAGAAAGTGTCCGAGCGCTCCTTTCTGTACCCTCGATCGACCCATCCACAACGTTGAAATTTCCATCCCGAGTGAAACTGTACCGACCATTTGAAAGTACCGAGTAGGTCTTTGATGCGAGTCTTGCAAGTTCAGTGCGTTCCCCTTCCAGGAGAAATCGAACAAACCGAGAATCGGTAAGATCTCTTCTCAACGCCTCAAAAGATTCCAAATATTGCTGCTGCTTCTGGAGCTCATCACCTATGCCTTCTGCACGCTCAACTTTCGACCGTATAAGCTCGATTTGACCTGAGGCCTTCACAAGCTTGTCCCTCTCTTCTCCCAAAAGCATATCGAACGCACGACGATCGGGGATTTCGTTATCAGGAAATGCTTGAGCGAGTTCTCTGGACAGTTTTTGACTTAAAACATTCTTTTCTGTTATGACACCCTCAATTTCAGTCATTACGCGATCATTTTCAGTTTTCCATTCCGTACGAATCTGATCACGGAGGACACGTACCACCCGAGCATCAGAAAATTCCTTTTCTGCCAGGTCGTCTGTGTTTATGCCTGGAAGTTTCGCTGCTAATAGCATTAGTTGGTTGGTCAGCGACTGAAGCTGCGCACGAGCTTTATCCCTATCGTTGCGAATATTCTCTCGCTCGTCGCGAGCCGACATTGATAATTCCTCTGCTTTACGAACCAGATCCATTGAATCAATAATTTGTTTTTCAATCGCCGAAACATATTGTGAGAGATCTTCAAGTGTCCCTAGCTGGTGATATTGTCGGGTGGCTAGGATAATTGAGTCAGTCATCATGGATTCTTTTTCATCAACAATACGATTAAGAGCGTCAACTTCACGAGCCAATTGCTCAGCATTATCGGATTTCAACTCAATCGATTTATCTAGAAGAGCCTTTGATTTACCTAACGCATCTAGCTCATCGCGACTCTTCAAATATGCAGTATTGACCTCTTCGAAATAAGAAATAGCTTTAGACAAATCATCAGAAGTAGTGGTTTCAGGCAGTGTTGTGATAATTTCGCCACATACCGGGCACTTATCACCTACTTGAATATCGTTGAGAATTGCTCCGGCTCTATCAGCAATTTGTTCAGCTTTCACCGCTGCCTGCGCAGTTTCGAGTAATTTTTCTGATTCGGAGGTTGACCTTGTGGATTCGTTAATCTGTCGGTCAATAGACGCTACCTCCTGACGATTAGAATCTACCTCTTGAGAAATAGCCTTTAATTCTGCAGTTTTCGATCGGATAGTCTCCCGTTGTACAGATAATTCCGCCAAAATCACTGATGAATCAGAAATGATTTTTTTAAGACTCTGAAGTTGTTCGTCGGAAGGAAGGTCAAGCACAAGAGCCTTATGTCTGTGGTTCTCGAGATCAAGCTTTCTTTGCGTCTCTTCGATATTTTTAACAGATACTGATTCTTTTTCTCGCCAGATATCAACTACCTGAAACAATTCTTCAGACTCTCCCGCCGAAGGCAAGGAATTCGCGGATCCCAATAGTTCGGACTGTCGTCGTTCCAACTCTTCCATCTTTTTGTGAATGTATAGTTCCTGTTCGCCAAATTCCCTCATCGTTGGGAGAAACGAATTCAAATTACTTACTATCGCTTTTATTTCAAGATGCGACTTCTCGAGAGATTCAAGCTCTAGGCCCGCCGCAACGAATTCAGCATGAGTCGCTTGCAAATTTTCAACTTTGGCTCGCATTTCCCCGAGCAGGGTTGCCGTCTGTTCGCGCATCAAATCGATTCGATCCAGGCCGAACACCCCTTTTAAAACAACGTCACGATCTGCAGCTCGTGCACTGAGAAATTCAGCAAATCTTCCTTGTGCCAGTAGTATGGAACGAGTAAAACCATCGAAATCAACCCCAACAATTGTTTCTATACGCTCGTTCATTTCTCTGGATTTTTCAACAACCAACCGCCCCTTGGTCGACCTCTTCAGATCATACTCATACAGACTGACCTGACCTGCGCCGCTTTTACTGCCTCTTAGCACTCTCTGGGCAAGCCATCCTCGTCCCAATGACCTGAAGATAAGTTCCACTTTCCCCTGAGTACTTCTGCGGTTGATTAATTCACGTGTACCCTGGGACACAGTAGGAGTCCTGCCGTACAGGGCGAAGCTGATGGCATCTAATATTGCCGATTTCCCTGACCCGATCGGTCCCACGATCCCGACGAGGTCTCTTTTACGGAAGTCGAAAGTTGTACTCTCCTTGTAGGAACGAAACCCTTCGATAGTCAACTCAATCGGTCGCATCATCACCTTCTAAGTGAGTCGTCATTAAGTCTTGTTCGAGTTGACTCTCGGTCTGTTCGAGAACTTGTGCGAATACGTTCATCAGATCCGCATCCGGAACACGTCCGTACTCCGCTTGGAAGTATTCCTTATAGGATTCTGCAAATGGCTTATCTCGTCTTGACTCAACGGGGATGTCGAAATGCTCATAGTTAGATCTGACCTTTACGACGTTAGCGAAGTTCTCTCTCACCATATCGCCCAAACCGAGATCTGCCCCATCAGTTTCCACCACTATATCGAAATATGGGCCCTCGTTTGGATCAAGGTGCGGATTAGATAAGGGGAGTTCAGTCAGCAGTTTATTACGTGCATCCATGATTGTTTCCCAGTCGCCTGTCAAGCGAACTAGTGGTCGTCTGGACGCAGTCGTAAGCTCGACGCTCTCTATTCTTGCTCGCGTGCCGGGAACAGCCTCAACAAGTACAACTCGCTTCCTTTCGTTCCGCTCACCAAAGTCCAACGGCAAAAGAGTCCCTGCGTATTCTGCCGGAACTGAGGAGTTCGTGATGGATTGAGGTGCATGTATGTGTCCCATAGCAACATACTGAATACTGGCAGGAAAATCAGACCCCTCGATTGCGTAATCTTCTCCCATGTGAAGTGAGCGCTCGCCACGCCCATCTGCCTGCAAACGAACATCGGCACCATTGACCGTAGCATGAGCCATAAGCATTGTTACCGCACCATGGCTTTGATGATTTGCCAAAGACCG
>DEAP01000029.1:1586-13629 GCA_002348225.1 Dehalococcoidia bacterium UBA2979 | reverse complement strand
GTATGCGGTGCTAGTCACGAAGTTCTGTTGAGATTTGCCCCGCTTGCCGCGTCTATCGAACTAATACATAATTTCTCTCTACTACATGACGATGTTGAAGATGAAAGTGAGACACGTCGTGGACGAGCAACCCTCTGGACGTTTGCAGGTTTGGCTCAGGCGATCAACACTGGTGACGGAATGTTTGCGATCGCGCGAACTGCACAATATCGACTTGTCGAAAATGGGTTTAGCCCTGGAGTAGTTCTGGAGAGTATGAAAATTCTTGACGAAACTTGCCTTAGATTGGTCGAGGGCCAACAAATGGATATCGACTTTGAGGATCGAGTAGACGTCACTGAATCTGAATATATAGAAATGGCACTTGGCAAAACAGCAGCTATGTTCGCTGCGCCACTTTCATGCGGTGCTCTATTGGCTGGTGCTCCGAAGAATGTGGTGTCGGCATTTCATCAGGCTGGACTTGCATTGGGATTAGGCTTTCAGATGATCGATGACGTGCTAGGAGTCTGGGGCGACACTGAACAAACAGGTAAGCCGGTCGGAGATGATCTGCGAACTCTTAAAATGACATATCCGATTATCTACGGCCGTGACCACGATTCAAAATCTGGAAGTGAATTTGCAGAGCAATATGTAACTCCACCAAGAACTGAGGCAGATGTACGGGTGCTCACTCAACTTCTGACTGATATGGGTGCTCGAGAATTCACCGAGCAACGAGCCGACGATGAAATTAATAATGCAAGAAGGATATTGTCAGCCATCCCGCTCGAGACCAACTATCAGCAATCACTGCAGGAATTTTCTGACCTTCTAGTGGGCAGAGTGAGCTAAAATTTTATGAGTGCTATCAATTGTGTCGTAGGTTAGACTCAGGGACTGAATAGATGACGAAACAAACGATCGCGGATATTGATCTCCAGGGGAAAACAGTTCTACTCAGAGTCGATTACAACGTACAGTTTGATGATTCGGGTGAAATCCTTGATGATCACCGTCTCAAAGAATCGATTCCAACCATTAGAGCTCTCCAAGACAAAGAAGCACGAATCGTCATCTGTTCGCATAGAGGCAGACCTAACGGAGAGTTTGTCGATGAGTTACGAAATCAACCTGTAGCCGCTCACCTATCAAAGCTCTTGGGGCAGGAAGTAAATGCTTTAGATGAAGCGATAGGCCCTGAGGTCAAGAAAGCTGTGACTAAACTTGCAGGCGGCGAGATAGTGCTGCTAGAGAACGTTCGATTCTATGAGGGTGAGGAAGCTAACGATCCAGGTTTTGCAAGAGAATTGGCATCGTTAGCCGATGTCTTTGTATCAGACGCTTTTGGGACGGCTCACCGTGCACACGCCTCAGTAGTTGGGGTCGGTTTTTATTTGCCGGCAATATCCGGTCTGTTAATGCAGAAGGAGCTCGATTACTTGAGTCGAGTTACTGAGTCAATTGAGAGACCATTTGGAATAATTCTCGGAGGCGGAAAAGTTGCGGAAAAGTTGCGGATACTGGGCCACCTGGCTGATCAAGCGGATGTCATCTGTGTCGGTGGGGGTATCGCCAATACATTTCTGCAAGGCCAAGGCATCGACGTTGGTGATTCTCTTGTCGAAGAATCTAGGATTGACGATGCCCTGTCTCTCATGCGCATCGCATCAGGTAGACGTGACCTCAAGTTAGTTTTGCCTACTGACGTTGTAGTTTCTGATTCGAGCGGATCTACCGTAAGTACTGTGTCGGTCAATCGAGTACCTCCTGGCTTCCGAATACTTGATCTCGGGCGACAAACCGTCGAAGACATTCGAGAAGCACTTAAGCCGATGAAAACTATCGTTTGGAATGGTCCGGTTGGTTTGTTTGAACGGAGCCCATTCGATACGGGGAGTATTGAAATTGCTAGAATTCTTGCGGACTCCGTAGGAGCAACCACTGTCGTTGGTGGCGGCGAAACAGCTGCAGCAGTGTCAAAAGCTGGCGTCGGTGGCAGGCTTTCACATGTGTCAACGGGCGGAGGAGCGTCCCTACAGATGCTCGAAGGGATCAATCTTCCTGGCGTGGAAGTGTTACTCGACTCTGAATGATAGTGTGGTTCGTGTTAACCCTATAAACTGGCTTTATGGATATTGAACTGATCAAAAGACTTTCCCAACCCTCAGAACAAAAAGTTTTGTTTTGTGTAATTGATGGTTTAGGGGGACTGCCTGGTCCCACCGGAGAGACTGCTCTCGAAGCTGCTGCCACTCCCAATCTTGACAGACTTGCATCTGAGGGTTCTCAAGGAAGAACTTTACCGGTCGGATTCGGTATAACGCCAGGTTCAGGACCGGGCCACTTGGCGTTGTTTGGTTATGACCCACTTACATATGAGATAGGCCGAGGCGCTCTTGAGGCGACCGGTATTGACTTCACCCTCACGACGAACGATTTAGCAGCGCGCGGAAATTTGTGCGATTTATCATCGGAAGGCCTAATCACTGATCGGCGGGCGGGCCGACTCGATACTGAAATCACAGCACGGGTCTGTGAGTCACTCTCAGATATCGCGTTAGACCAAATTTCCACCCACGTATTAGCAGTGCGAGAACAACGCTTTGTAGTGATTTTCCGAGGCGATGAATTGTCTGACGATATTAGCGAAACTGATCCACAACAGGAGAACGTCGCTGCCCTCACTTGCAAACCACTAAACGGCACAATTCAGGCTGAGCGGACGGCATCTGTGGTGCGGCGGTGGGTTAACGCTGCGCACGAGAGGTTGTCCGGACGTGATCGAGGAAACGGACTCTTGTTGCGTGGTTGGTCGACACGGCCAACACTCCCTGACTTTTCTGAGATATGGAAGATGCGCTCGGCGGCATGTGCGGTGTACCCGATGTATCGAGGCGTTGCCTCACTAGTGGGAATGGAAATAGTTGATGCGGGTTTGACTATCAATGATCAAATTAAGCAATTAGAAAACCAGTGGGACGATTATGAATTCTTCTTCATGCACTACAAATATGCTGATAGTGCGGGTGAGGATGGTGACTTCGGTGCGAAAGTACAAGCCATCGAAGAATTTGACAAAAGCGTGCCCGAAATGTTGGCGTTAGAACCTGATGTAGTGGTTGTGGCAGGTGATCATTCAACTCCAGCTGTGATGGCGGCTCATTCGTGGCACCCTGTTCCAGTACTAATTCATGGGAAAGATGCGCGATCAGATTTGACTGATTCGTTCGGTGAGCGAGCGGCCATTGGTGGCGAACTCGGACTATTCCCGGCCAAAGAATTAATGCCTCTGACCCTTGCCCATGCCGGCAAACTTGCTAAATATGGTGCGTGATATGCATTCGCGAATACCGATTATTAGTGGTAATTGGAAGATGAATACCTCTCGGGAGGAAGCCCGGAACCTTAGCTCTACAATAGCTCGTTTGTCTTCAGAGACCAATCTGACAGCAGAAATTGTGTTATTTATTCCGTATGTTTGGCTAAGTGAAGTATCAGAGATAGTTGCGAGTCAGGAAATTATCGTGGGGGCGCAAGACAGTTATCCTGGACCAAATGGAGCATATACCGGAGCTGTCAACACTGAAATGCTGACCGAAGTATGTTCTATGGTCCTTGTGGGCCACTCTGAGCGACGAACGGTATTTGGGGACACGGCAACGAAATTTTCCGCTCAGATTACCGATGCCCTTACGAAAGAAATGCTAGTCACTTATTGCATAGGTGAGAACGAATCAGAGGCAGCAGATGGCGAAACTAATCGAGTGCTTGGGAGGCAAATAGCTGAAGTGTTCGCTGGTGCAGACGGCGAATCTCTAAGAAATTCAGTGCACGATGATCCAAGGCGATTCGTATTGGCTTACGAGCCAGTATGGGCGATAGGGACGGGTCGGGTGGCATCAGTGGGTGAGATATCTGACCGAATTGAATTTATCAGAGGAGAATTAGGCAAATATAGTGATCGGGCTGATGAAATCCGTCTTCAATATGGCGGTTCTGTTTCTCCGGACAATGTGGCAGGAATTTCAGAAATATCACACCTCGATGGTGCTTTGGTGGGCGGAGCTTCTCTTAACGCAGGTGATTTCATAGATATTTGTGGTGCTTTCACGGTGTAGGCCATGACCAAGACTCCCTTGATAGTTATTGTGGGCCCAACAGCTTCTGGTAAAACCACGCTTGCGGTCGAGCTTTGCGAGACACTCGGAGGTGAGGTGGTATCGGCAGATTCTGCACAGGTCCGACAAGGGATGAAAATAGGTACAGCTTTACCGAGCATCGATGAAAAACGAGATATCCCTCATCATCTGATCGAGGTGGTCAGCCCCGATCAAGAATGGACTCTGGTGGACTGGATCTCGCAAGCAACCACCAGAATCGAAGACATATGGGCTAGGCGCAAGATTCCGATTCTAGTGGGAGGAACCGGCCAGTACGTGTGGTCATTACTGGAGGGTAGGCAAAGTCCCCGAGTCCCGCCCGATAAGATATACAGAGAGCAACTCCAGTCACTTGTTACACGCGGCGGTGTGGACCTACATCAAATGCTAAAAGATCGTGACCCTAAATCAGCCGAACGAATTCATCCTAACAATCATTCGAGAATTATCCGGGCACTCGAAATTGTCGAATCGACGGGACTTCCCGTACCTCCGAAGGCAACCATCAAACCTAACTATCAAGAATTCATCATTGGACTTCAGTGGAGTAGGGAAGACATCTACCGTAGAGCAGATATACGTGTTGACTACATGTTTGCTAATGGACTTATGTCAGAAGTCAAATTATTGGTGGAGCAATTTGGGGGTTCCGCGGATGGTTTCCGGGCTATCGGATACAGAGAAGCTATCGCGGTATTGAGTGGCGAGATTACCGAGTCGCAGGCAATTGATGCAGTGAAAACTTCGACGCATCGGCTTATTCGATCGCAGGCAGGCTGGTTTAGAGCAAATGATCCGCGAATTCATTGGATCGATGTCACAGACGATAATCAGAGCTCTCTGTCTAGCACGTGTCTAGACCTTATCTATAAGTCTGAATTAGGCGAAACTGTAACGTAGAACAAGTATAGTCGTTAGAATTTCACTATGAATCAGGCTAGCAGTATTGATATCCAACGCTTTTCCCCGCTTTCATTTTGGAAGATGCATGGGTGTGGGAATGATTTCCTCGTTTTTGAAATAGAAGACCCAGGAATTACTGATGGTGAATTGAGTGCGCTCGCGTTAAGACTTTGTAACAGGAATTTTGGAGTCGGCGCTGATGGAATCATTGTTAGTGTTCCCTCCGACAATGAAAATTTAATGATGCGAATTTTTAATGCTGATGGTTCGGACGGCGAAATGTGTGTAAACGGAATTCGTTGTTTCGCCAAGTTCTATTTCGACCAAGGTTTACTTGAGAATGATGCCTATGCGTCAGGCCACATCCAGATAGAAACAACAGTGGGGACAGTTGATGTTTCGGTGACCTTTGACCCTAACGATAACCTTGTAGATCGAGCCAAAGTTGGACTCGGACGACCTGATTTTGAGCCTAAGGCCTGCGGTGTGAACGAAGCTCTTACCGGTGACTTGTTGTCTGTGCCCATAGACTATCAGCCCATGAGTAAGGTCGATGTGCAACTTGTTTCGATGGGGAATCCTCACGCTATAAACTGGCTGGAGGACGGAACCTCTGTTGAGGACTACCCTCTAAGCCATGTAGGGCCATTGGTAGAAGCATCTCGAATGTTTCAAAACCGGACAAATTTTGAGATCGCTGAAATTATCAATGAGAAGAGAGTACGTGCCAGGGTATGGGAACGTGGTGTAGGGGAGACCCTTGCTTGCGGCTCAGGTGCCTGTGCAGTTATGGCATCAGCTCGAAGTCGTGGGCTCGTCAGTGACGTTGTTGAAGTAGAAATGCCAGGCGGCACTCTCGTAATAGACTGGCGAAGCAATGATGAAATCACACTTGAGGGTGCTGTTACAAAAGTGTTTGACGGGTGTATGGATTTAGGGAATGGACTATTAGTATGACTGAAGAGCGCAGAGCAATACAATCCAATGTTGATTACGCTGTAAAGAATCAGCCACGCAGCCTTGTCAGACGACAAGAGCTCCTGACTGACGGAGAGACTGTACATCTACCGTGTGATGGAGGTGAATTGATACTAGCCTATGAGAACGGGCAACAGAGCGTGCATTGGGGGTTCGATACCGTCGATGCTATGCGACTGAACTTTGCATCATTATGGTCTGCAGCTTCATCTTCAATCGATCGGGACAATATCGATCATATCGTGATGAATATTGAGCAACTTGCTCAGCGAGATTTGGTCATTCCCATTCTGCAACAGGAATCATTCGAATTGTTTGCTGAATGGATCGAATTGATTCACCCAGAACTGCCCGACGCACCTCCGGAATTTTCGACCGGTATTAGTCTTCGCCGCGCACAGGAGGAAGATCTCGATATATTTGAATCGATCTGGCAAGACTCATTAGGTGAGCTCTCGGATGGGTTAGCAACATTCGATTATTTTGCGGCTGAGGCGAGCTGGGCTGGAGCCCTTGAGCTTGACGGTAAAGTGATTGGCTTTGCATTTAATTCCCTCGATGGATCCCCAGTCGGCCGGGTACTCACAGGGGCAATCGCACGCGATCACTGGGGACAAGGCTACGGGAAAGAATTGATGCTTGCTGCACTCTATCAATTGGGTTCTGAAGGAGTGGCAAAAGCAATAATTCGACTACGTCCAGATATTACACAGGCCCTAAAGACTTGTAGTGGACTCGGGATGAGACATCATGCTGGCGGAATTGAATGGCGCCGAAGTACAGATGAAACACAAATACAAGAGGAGATCGAAGCGAGGCGCAAAGCTGGCGTGAAGGCACGATACGGTAACTGGAGGTAAAAACATTTATGGATATCAAATTAGCGAGCAGAGTTGAACAGTTACCTCCTTATCTATTTGCAAGGATATCTGAGCTCATCGCTCAAAAGCGAAGCGAGGGAGTGGACGTAATCTCGCTAGGTATTGGGGACCCAGACCTGCCCACACCGCAACACATTTTGGATAGTTTGATTGAAGGGGTGGAGAAGCCAGAGCATCACCGGTACCCTGAATCTGATGGGTTGCCTGAATTGAGAGCAGCCATTGCACGCTGGTATAAGAAGCGTCATGACGTTGATTTGGAGAGAGACACGGAAATAGTTCCTCTGATTGGTTCTAAAGAAGGTATCGGTCACTTGCCTCTATGTTTACTGGACACAGGAGATGTGTCCTTAATTACAGATCCTGGGTATCCAGTATATGAGATAGGCACGATGTTCGCGGGCGGAGTAAATGTCCGTCTGCCACTGTATGAACAAAATGGGTGGCTTCCGGACTTATCACAAATTAGTGCTGAGGATACGAGCAGAGCCAAAATCCTCTGGCTCAATTATCCGAACAATCCCACGGGAGCGGTTGCTGATATTGGATTCTTCGAAAGAGCAATTGAGTGGGCAAGAGAGCATGAGATAGTAATTGCGCATGATTTGGCTTATGCAGATGTGACGTTTGATGGCTATGTCGCTCCATCGATTATGGAAGTTCAAGGCGCACGTGACGTTGCTATAGAATTTAACTCACTCTCTAAGACTTTCAACATGACAGGTTGGCGAGTTGGGATGGCGGTGGGGAATTCGAAGGTGATTGACGCGCTGACCAGAATAAAAACTAATTTAGATTCTGGGATACCACAGGCTATCCAAGAGATGGCGATCACAGCCTTGGATGACCCAAGAGATTCTATCGAGGCCCATAACGATATATATACTAGTCGCCGTGACCGAACGGTGGCAGTATTGCGAGAGTTGGGTTTGACATTGGAGGTCCCAGCCGCGTCACTTTACGTATGGGCTAAATTGCCCGATGGTGAATCCTCCAGTGCTGATTATGCGGGTAGATTAATCGAAGAGACTGGCGTGGTGGTAACACCAGGCGCATCATACGGTGAGTTCGGCGAAGGTTACATACGTATTTCTTTGACAACACCTGATGACAGATTAGATGAAGCACTTCGCCGTCTGCGAGAATTCGCGACGGGGAGCTGACATTTGTCATGAGTTCATTTTTGATGAGGTATTGATGGGTTCTGTTTCACAGAGGAGACCTAAGACAAAAACCTACTCGATAGAAGTTCCGATTGAGAAGGCATATCTTGTGGCTCTTGAAGGTTGGAGCGAATCCGAATCAGGGATGCCTGTCGAGCATTCATTGCGGGAACTGGGCAGGCTGGTCAGAACCGCTGGAGGTACGGTCGTTGGGCGTGCCACACAGCGCCGACCAAAACCTCACCCCGCTCATTACATCGGCAAAGGCAAAATAGAAGAAATAGTGGAGTCTCGCTCGATCTCGGACTACACGATGGTAGTGTTTGATGACGAACTCTCGCCCACCCAACAACTGAATCTTGAAAAAGCGTTTGGGGTGAAGGTTTTAGACCGCTCAGCACTAATCTTAGATATATTTGCTCAACGTGCTAGAACGAAAGAGGCGAGTCTACAAGTTGAGCTTGCTCAGCACGAATACCTAAAACCTCGATTACGAGGTCAGTGGCAACATTTATCCCGTACAGTGGGTGGTCCTGGGAGCGGAAATACAGCAATTGGGACGCGCGGTCCTGGTGAAACACAGTTGGAGACAGATCGTCGACTGATCGACCGTCGGATATCTCGACTCCGAAAAGCCATTACAGGTGTACGAAAACATCGAGTGCTCCAGCGTGAAAGGCGCCTACGAGAAGGGATTCCTGTTGTTGCACTCGTCGGCTATACAAATGCCGGAAAATCGAGTCTCTTGAAATCTTTGGCAGGGGCTGAAGTATTCACGGCCGACGCTCCATTCGCTACTTTGGATCCTCTCACCAGACGGCTAGAGTTGCGCGGACATCCTGGGATACTGCTCACCGATACAGTCGGATTTATGCAAAAATTACCCCCGCAGTTGATATCTGCGTTTCAGACAACACTTGAAGAATTGTCGACAGCCTCGCTGTTGATGCACGTGATCGATGCTGAATCACCCGTCTTCGAAACCCAGATCAGTATCGTGAATGACACTCTCACAGGCCTTGCTCTGACAGATATACCTATACTCACAGTAGTCAATAAATCGGATTTGCTCTTCAGGAAAAGTGAATATGAATCGTTTGCTCGGGATAATGCTGACACGCTAATGCTTAACACTGAATTGGATAAACTCGGACTCAATCTCATTAGCCCTAATGAAAATAATGAGTTGATATACGTCTCCGCGACGGAGGGATGGGGAATTAATCAGCTACGCAATCGCTTAGGATATGAATTTTTTGGCTCTAGCTTTGGGGATACAGATCAAGTCTAAGATCTAGACTGAACACGGAGTCGATCGGCTGTGGGAGATTGTAACCAGTCACGTCCGCGATATTGAACTGCTAAAAGCCCTCTTACTTCTCTCAAAATACCTTCGATGGCTCTCTGTGCTTGCGCACGATCAGTTTCATCGGAAGAAAGTAACATTTGTATCCATGAACCAGTGATTCGGCCGGTCGGGTTATTTCCCGAGGTCGCAGTGAGATATTCAGCCATTGGATGGCTTGAGTGTTCTAGCGCGGAGCCGATTCTGAGTATATTGCCAGCTAATTCGCCAGCCAGCAATGTAAAATCCATACTATTTTGGTGCGTAACACCAGAGAGCGACTGCGCAACGCCATTTATAGCGATCCACATATGTTTAATACATCGCTCGATCTCACGGGCATCGTGAGATCCGGCCTCAGCTTTGAGTCGGTCGAACCTCCGTAGCGGGTCGTGGAGCGAGGTCGAAAGTGGGATATGCCATCGCGCTTCCATCGCGGTGCGAGATTGGGCGGGAATGCTTGTCAAGATTTTAGAAGCGGCGTCATCTCGAAGGATCGTTACGTGGGTAAGGGGTGAATCGGGATGTACAACTGACGGGCCATATTGCTGAACGACTGCCTGACCTGATTGCAGGTCTGTCCGGATATTATCGGGTGCCCACCGCAACGTTTCTCGCTCCAGAATAAGCCAATACGTAGCCGCAATTCTATCGTTTCCGAGGTCGATATCACGCTGTTGATGCGTAGGGGTGACGAGTAGCAACGTCGCACGATCACGTATCTCGTCCCATTGTTGATTATTTACGAATTCCTGGCCCCACTCAGTCAGGATTTTGACATATGCTGACGCTGTGTGGTCCTCAGGGCGTGATGGCTGGGTCATTCTCACCTGGCGTCCGCTAGCTTTCTGAGATCTCTCCGAGCTCGTCTAGTGCTTGCTTTACTTCTTCAACATTGCTGAACTGAACACCTTCACGTAGCGCATCAAATCCATCAACTATGTCATCATCGATGTCATTCGCGTAACAGATGTCGAGGAAATCTGACCGGGTTGGAGTGGCTTCAGGCGCCACCTTAAAGATATGTTCGACGATTTCAGCATAACCGCTCCATGGGGCTGGCATTGTATTTTCCTCCAAACTAATTAATACTAAATACGAAAAGTAGTGTTCATAGTAACTTTAACGACTGTTATGAATGCAAAACTCGCAAATATCAATGTCACGGATAGTTCGTGGAGTGACAGGCAGATACAATTTAGCAGTGAAAGAATTATTTTCCGGTTGGCGCTATGCGTGGAGTAACTTCCTGTCGAATTGGCAATTCCTTTCGGTGGTCGGTGTAGGTGTTCTCGTAGCAAGTATTCTCCTAGCAGTGGGACCTATCTACGCGAGCGCAATGACTGATCTGGGCCTGCGGTACCGACTCAATACGGGCCTTGAGACTACTCGCGAGCAAATAGCCCGCAGCGATACCTATCTTCTACAGATCAACGATGCTGCTGATAGTGCCATGCGTGAGACTATTGATGTAATTACCGCGGAGCGCATAGGTTGGCTGGGTACACAAGAGGAGGTAATTACCTCCGAGCGAAGTGTAAGATTATTTCTCACGTTCCCGGACTATCCTCTACTTATAGACCCGTTTGCCGATCCTGATAATGCTGTCGGCAATGAAAAAACGATAAAAGAGAAGCGTCCTGATGGCATCACTATCTATGAAGACAGATCATACAGTCGCATCGGACCGCTCACGGTAACCGAACGAATAGGTGGGGAGCCGGTCAGGCAACCGTGGGGAGCCTTCCTTCATACAATATCTAGCTTGACAGAGCATGCTGACCTTGTTGAGGGCGACTGGCCATCGGTGAACGAGGGCAGGGCATCTGAATTTGTTCTCCCTTACGGTTGGAATGTACATATTGCTATCGGTGACAAGGTGCAACTCACAGTGGATCAGATCCTCACAGACTGCGCCCCAGTGCCCATGTCTGAAGACGCCAACGCCGCAGCTGATGAAGCGAGATGTGTGCCACACATGTTCGGCAGGTCCTCAATGGAGGCTGAGCTGGTGGGGTTTATTGAATTAAAAGACCCCAATGACTTACGGTGGGAATTTATTCAGGGTGAGCTTGAGGTACCTACGACTCCATTAATTCCTCTGCCTTCGGATAAGGACACCGAGCAGCCTGAACTCGATCCTCGACTGGGACGCGCTATGACAGGGTCAGGGCAGATGCCTCTCCTCATGCCAGTGGAGCAATTCTTCGGCCCGTTTGCAGCTGGGTTGGCAGAAACGCGCACAGTGCACCGTTCCGGCGTGGTGATCGATGCATCCAGGATAGGTGTAGACGATGTCCGATACGCGATTGATGACATGCAACGACTTGATATAGATATACGAGATTCTTTGGGTGCTGTTTCTGTCGTGCGTACGAAGGCGTCATCGATCCTCAGTGATTTTTTGAATCAAACTTCTTTTTCGGCCGTACCACTTCTCATAATACTGATGCAAGTGGTAGGTATAGTGGTGTATTACGTGCTCATGACGTCCTCTAATTTACTTGATCGGCAGGTGGAGGCCTACGGCGTATTTCGGAGCAGGGGAGCCACGATAATTCAGCTGACGGGATTTGGATTGTTCCAGGCGATGTTCTTGGCAATACCCGCCGCTCTGATTGCCCCTTG
>DEAP01000029.1:0-1284 GCA_002348225.1 Dehalococcoidia bacterium UBA2979 | reverse complement strand
CCCGCCGCTCTGATTGCCCCTTGGGCTGCGGTGTGGGTTGTAGGAATTTTGGGTATTACGCCAGCATTTGAGACACTGACTGACGGTGAGTTTTTGCCGAGTGATATATCTCGTCAAGCCTATTTATTCGGCATCCTCGGAGCAGCCCTTGCGACCGCAGGTATTATGATACCGACGATTTTACAGATACGACGTAACATCATAGATGTACGGAGTGACGCAAGTCGGCCGGACCGCCCATCGTTTTTTCAGAGATATCTGCTTGACTTTGCTTTGTTGGGTATAGCCGGGTTGCTTCTCTGGCAGATCGATCAGCGCGGTACTGTTTATGATCCAGACTCAGTCGGCGGCTGGTCCAGCGATCCTGTTCTGCTGATGGCCCCGATGGTTATAATTTTTGCTATTGCAGGGATACTGCTGCGAATCTACCCACTTCTAATACGCACAGTCGCTACTGTCCTAATGAGTATGCGGTCTTTGACTGCGTCAATTGGCCTCAGGCGTGCAGGCCGGGCACCAGGAGCCTATGCACGGCTCATGTTGCTCCTCCTGATGGCGATTGCTGTAGGTACGTTTGCTGCTTCATACGGGGCAACAGTTGAGCGTTCATTTGATGAACGACAGAGGTACTTGGCCGGGATTGACTTCCGAGGAGTACTAGTCGAGCCCAGCGGATTGACGGATAGGGAATCAATGGAAGGCCTAGCCGACCGCGATGAGATTTTGGATGCTGCATTTGTTAATCGTGAATACTTTAAGACGCCTACCGGCATTGACGTTCGCGTATTAGGCATCGACCCGGTGTTTGCGTCTCAAAACGTATGGTGGCGGACTGATTTCGCATTCGGGACATTTGACGATGTTATGCGTCCACTAATCTCCAACTTAGAGGTGCGTGATGGACTGCTGCTGCCAGATAATGCGCGTGTACTGACTCTTGATATGTTTCCGATGAATACGGATGACAGCAGTAACAGCAGTAAAACAAATTCATATCGTATGACGACAAATAGTAGTTTGACTCCTGCCTCACGTGTGTCGTTTACAGCAATATTTCAAGGGAGTTCAGGGAAAACCATGAGTGCAGTTCTCGAAATCCCCAAGGGTGTTTCGGGCTGGGTAGAAGCTAAATCTGTAATTCCCGAACAGTTAACTGATCCCGTCAGTTTACTGGGGGTGAAGGCCACAGACCGTGTGGGGCAAAGTTTGAGATTGGAAGGCAAAGTCCTTATAGATGATCTCTCGGTAATATTTGATGATGGTAGTGGGGCAGTGGTTGAAGAC
>DEAP01000079.1 GCA_002348225.1 Dehalococcoidia bacterium UBA2979 | reverse complement strand
AACTGCCGTAATGAAGAATAGGGCCCTGCCGAGAGTTTCCCCGCCGAGTAATGCTCCCAAGGCTAAATACAAAAGACCGGTGGTAGACATCATGCCGCCTATTCTTGCGGCATGAAAGGCTAGCCAAGTTGCGGCGATAGGGAAAATGAGTCCTACTCCAACTCGAAGCCAGAATGTCAATTCCATATGAAGCACGGCAAGGGAAATTTCGTTCTCAGGTGGAGAGGAGCCAGGAAGTAAAGAGGAAATTATGACGATAATCGAGTGCAATATGAGGCACATGAGCGTAAAAAGTGACATTGATACCATAGGCTCTTTTGGGAGACTCCCCGAAGTGAGATACCAATGCCCCCAAAGCATAGCCATGAAGGCTCCTCCAAGCACTAACGAGCCGAATATTAAATTTAGATAAAGGAGAGTAGCAGACCAAGCCGGTCCTGAAAATATCGCTCCGAGAAGCAGTATCGTGAGGAGTCCGACGATTGACGCTACAGTTGCCACTGGTGTTCGAAGTGAATTAGTCTGTCGGCGAATAAACAGACTTAGGGCAGTGAGTACACCCGTTAGGGCCACCAATGAAATTGAAATGAATGTCTCATACGCGAGGTCGGTTTGAAACCCATCGATCGATGATGGGATGGGATTTAGCAGAATGATGACGATTGATATTAGAAGCGCTGAAATTATTGAGAGCGAAGCGGTTAGCAGGTATCCATTGGTCAGTTCATACTTAGAGGAAAATATATTTAGCATCCATACTGATCCGACTGAGAGTTGGATCAGTACTATTAATAAAGTGTATGGTAGTGAAGCAGTACTCACGATAAAATCTTCGACCAAATCCTGTTCTCAGTCAACTCATTCATGTTTGAACGAATAATTTAATCCTTGTCCCTGGAATAGTAAGTATTATCCAATGCACCGGCTGCCGAAGTACCTCTCAATCGACGGTCGAGATACCAAAATAATTCTTTCAGTAGTGCAGCTATTGGGACGATTACTATTACGCCAACTGCGCCCCATAAAGACCCAGCTACGACCAGTAAGAGTAATATCAATCCCGGATGAATGCGGACAGCATGGCCCTGTATACGAGGGGCCAAGAAAATATTTTCGGTCAATTGGACTGTGAGATATATGACGACAACCCAGATGAAGAGGTCGGGATTTGTTGCGGCCACAACTATCAGTCCAGCGATAGCTCCGAGCCAAGGTCCCGCAACAGGGATTAGTTCAGTGACTCCGGCCCAAACTCCCAGCCATAGAGCCCACTGCACCCCTAACAGTTTCATTGCTAGACCTACAGCAACTCCCACGACTAAGCCTAGAAGTAATTGCCCGCGCAAGTATCGGCCGAGGATGGAATCACCTATTCGAGCTAGATTTATCAGGTCATCACGTACTTCCGGTGGACTCGCTTGTTTGATGCTTGTCTCAGCAAAATGTCTATCGCGAATTGCATAGAACATCCAGAAGGGAACCACTAAAAACCCGATAACAATGCCAATTGTTTTGGTGATCGCATTGCTTGCGACCAATATGTAATCCTCTATGGTCCTAGAAGCACCATCACTGAATGAACTGATAAGGATCGCCAAATAATCGTCGAAACGCATCCGATAAGTCGCTGGTAGTAATTCGCGCACATTGTTTGACCAAAGATTTAGCTGTTGGCGCGCGCCCTCTAAGATCGTTGGGAGGTCATCTACAAGAAGCTGGGTCTGCTCAGCGACCGAGGGTGCTATCGCCCAAATTGCCGCTATCAAGCCAATTAAGGCTACCGCATACACAACTAAGACAGATATGCCTCGTCTCCAGACATCACCTCTGCGGGTTTTTGCAGGGAGTATGCGCGACACACGGTCGACCAGTGGCGAAACGATATATGCGAGAAGCGTACCAATGAAAAATGGTATTAATGCTAGGCGTGCCTGATACGATACCCAAATTACTAGACCGATTGTGAGTATCCAGAGACCCAATCGCATTTGCTGTTTATTCAACATAGATAAGATGATAGGGGCAATGGCGGTCTGGGATCCAAGCGTGGTGACTACTTCTGAATTATCGCGACTGCGGTCAGAAGTATTTCACCATCTTGATTGCTACAGTCGATATCGTATTGCGCTTGCTCACTATTTTGCTTTTTGAGGGTTCCTGTTGCTCTGACTTCTGACGGCAGTAGAGTGGGGCCTCTCCATTTCACGCTTATCGATCCACTTGTTATCCATTTCTGGCCAAAAGTCTCTTGCATTATTTGACATGCGAGAGCATATAGAATCATCCCGTGTGCGACAGGTTTCCCAAATGGACCACTGTAGGCCTCCTCTGTCTCTCGATGAATCGGGTTGGTATCCCCAGAAGCGATAGCGTAATTATTGACTAGCAGTTGGTCAATTAGTAATAATTTTTCGGTGAGATTAGGAGGGAAGTGTAAATCAGTCACTGATGTCACCCCCCGAGGACCATTACTTTAGTCTTGGACTGAAAACACTTCTTTCCTTGTGAATCAGTCACTTGACTATCGAACACTATGACACTGGTTCCCGCCCGGTTAGAGAGCTGACTCACTGTTGCAGTGATGCGGAGGGCGGCGTCGAAGGAAACCCTGTCACTGGCGATATGCTCCTGTCCAGTGTGGACAAGATTCTTTGGGAGCTCCAATACCTCGAGAATTTTTGCAATTATTTCTGCGACGATCATTTGTGGAGGTACTAGCTTCTCTGTAAGCCAGATAGGTGAGTAATCGCCAGTCGCGAGGAGATAAGCTGATACGTCATCCACTCCGATTCGGAGGCTGAAATCATTTACCAACTTACCAACCTGTAAGTCATCGATTTTCACGGAGTAGCCATATCTTTAGGACTTGTTTGACAAATAGCCTTCGACTACCGAGTGGTCCCGTATTTCAGGTGCGGGGTTATGGACTGCAAAAGTCACAATACCTGATTCGTCAATAATAAATGTTCCTCTCTCGGCGAATCCTGCTCCTTCATTCCAAACACCGTAATCGCGAGCTGCCTCTCCTTTCACGTCGGCAAGCAACGTGATTGGAATGTTCTCAGCTTTCTTGAAGGCCGCATGCGCATAACGACTATCTCGACTAATTCCGAAAACCTCAGCTCCTGATGTGTCCCAACCAGAAAAATCGTCTCGGATAGCGCACATTTCTGTTGTGCATGGGGGCGAGAAATCGAAGGGATAAAACACCAGCACGACTTTTTTGCCCCGCATAGAACTTAGAGAAACTTCTTCCCCAGATTCATTGAGAAGCGTAAAGTCTGGTGCGGTTTGTCCAACCTCTATATGTGTCATTAGAATCAACTCCTATTTTTAATGCTGCTATAAAAACAACGGTCCGAAAACTACCGCAACTATAGCCATAAGTTTCAGCAGAATATTCAGTGAAGGGCCGGAGGTGTCTTTGAAAGGATCTCCGACGGTGTCACCTACGACTGCCGCTTTATGAGCCTCGGAATTTTTCCCACCGTAGTTTCCTTCTTCAATGTACTTCTTGGCGTTATCCCATGCTCCTCCGGCATTAGCCATCATTATGGCAAGCATAGAACCGGCAGCAATCGATCCAATCAACAAGCCTCCAAGTGCCTGTGCACCGATCACAGCACCGACGACAATAGGTGCCGCTACGGCGATTACGCCAGGTACTATCATCTCTTTTAAAGACCCGTCGGTAGAGATTCGAATAGCCCGTTCGTGGTCAGGCTGTTCGGTGCCATCCATTATCCCGGGGTGTTCTCTAAATTGTCTTCTGACTTCTTCAACCATTGCCTGTGCAGCGCGACCAACGGCACCCATCGACAAAGCCGAGAAAATAAACGGCATTAGGGCCCCTACTAACAGTCCAATCATTACATCCGCTTCTAGAAGGCTCAGCGAACTGGAATCGATACCAGTAACCGCCTGAAACGTCGCCAAGAGTGCCAGTGCCGTTAACATCGCAGAACCGATAGCGAAGCCTTTGCCCGTAGCTGCAGTAGTGTTTCCAAGCTGGTCCAACGCGTCTGTTCGTTCTCGAACTTCAGGATCTAGTCCGGCCTGCTCAGCGATTCCGCCTGCGTTGTCGGCCACTGGCCCATATGCATCGGTGGCAAGAGTTATTCCTAGAGGGGCTAGCATACCGACCGCTGCGAGTGCTACTCCGTAGAAATCAGCCAACTCATATGAAATGTACAGCGCTATTACAACAGTAACCATGGGGATAACAGTAGATAGCATCCCTAGACTCAAGCCACCGATTATGATTGGCCCAGTGCCTGATTCGGCCTGTGCTGCAAGCTGAACAGTTGGTTTGTACTGTATTGGGCCGAAACTGAATCCTTCAGGCGAGGTAAATCCTTCGGTAGCCGTTCCTATTATTTGTCCAGCTACCAGTCCGACTAAGACTACCCAGAAATAATCCATTTCCAGGTCAAGCTGCTGGACGGCAATGAACGTACCTATCAGGACTAGGCCCGACGCACCGAATACTCCCATCCTCAGAGCTGCGAGAAGTCCTCCTTGGGATGCTCCCTCTTTTGTTCGTACCAAGAAAGTTCCAATGATGGCTGAGATTATCCCGATTGCCGCGATATAAATGGGCAGAACAATATATTCAGTAGCATACCCAGCGCTCAGCGAAATTACTGCTAAGGTCATGGCTGCAACCATCGACCCGACGTACGACTCAAAAAGGTCAGCCCCCATCCCTGCCACATCACCAACATTGTCTCCGACATTGTCCGCGATTGTTGCCGGATTTCTTGGATCGTCTTCTGGGATACCTGCTTCTACCTTGCCAACCAGATCAGCACCGACATCAGCGGCCTTCGTGTAAATTCCTCCTCCAACTCTCGCAAACAGTGCAATTGAGGATGCTCCGAAGGCGAAGCCGGCGAGAGGTGCAGGGTCCTGCCAAATGACGTACAACAGTACAAGTCCAATCAAACCTAGGCCAACTACTGTTAATCCCATAACTGTTCCAGAGTTGAACGCGGTGCGTAGTCCAGCATTGAGTCCGCGAGAGGCTGAAGCTGCGGTACGAACGTTCGCTCTGACAGCGATAGTCATACCTAAATAACCGGCAGTCCCGGAGAGTATGGCACCTATCAGGTAAGAAACGGACGTTGCAAATGTGAATAGAGAATCATCCCGGTCACCGAATTTATCTAAGATGTCCAAATCTATGAAGAGAACCAATACGACAAACATCCCCACCACAAATACCGTTAGAAATGTGTACTCGCGCTTCAAGAAAGAGGCTGCACCTTCTTGAATAGCCTTTGCGATACTCCTCATCGTGTCGTTCCCGTCATCCTCGGCCATAACAGCTCTGGCTTTCACGAGTGCGAAAACAAGTCCGATGAGTCCTACGACTACAGACAAGTAAAGTCCATTTTCCATGGTTTCTATATCCTTCCTCAAACACTTTTAACTAAATTGTCCAAGTATTTCGATAAGTACTTTAATGAAATTCCAAGGGATATTACCAGCGTACATGCTTAAGAGCGACGGATCGCGAGTAAGCACTATATATCTGATATTTCCTTAGGCAATTCACCTTCTCTAGCTGCGTCGATCATATTGCGAGTGTCCTCGGGGATGGGCATTCCGTAATCCTCGAATCGTTTTTCCACCCACGCTCCAATTTGCCGTGGATCTTCGTATTCTCTACCAGCAGAAGGAGCTCCTTTTTCGTCGATAACATCTTGAGCGGATTTTAGACGACTTAGCTTCGAAATCACCTGGCTCAAGTTCATGCTTCCGCAGCTGGCACAGGCCTTATCTTTCGTTCGATCGGATTGTCTTCGAATCAATACTGTTGTTAAATGATCGCAATCGGCACATTTGTATTCGTAGAGTGGCATAGTAAAATCTCGTCAGATGGAGTAGTCATCCATACTGTCTGCGTTGTTTTCGTCGCGCGCCTTGCCTATCCGGTACCGAAGTGTATGTTCGGCGTCGAATCTTTCGACTGGGTCTTCCCCAGCATCGGCCTTGTCTGCCAGTTCAGAGAAATCTGACCCAAGTTCACCATCAAACCTGTCACCCATTTTACGTGCCCATTTTGCGAATGACCCTTGATCCTTGCCTTCAAGAGCTCCGAGCTCAGCAGAGACATCGATTTCATCTAACCTTTCATTAGCAGAACGGACTCTCGCTACTCGAGCAACCAATTGTCGTAAGTCCTGACTGTCACACGCAGGGCATTTTGCCTCAGAAACTTTCGCACGGTTTCTTACGAATACATCAACGTTCCTCTCGCAGCTTTTGCAGTTGAACGAGTAAATAGGCACTTGATTCACCTCTCTGAGCAGAACTACTGAAAATGTAGCCCTTCATTATTCACTAAGGAAATTCGGCTCAATTTCTCCCTGAATATGCGTCAGTTGGCCTACATCACCACCTACAGTTAATTCGATAGCGATCAGATCAATCCTGAAATTTTGCTCTGGAGGGATGTCGTTATCCTTTCCAAAGGTCGTCGCGAGGGCTTTTAATTTCTCCAGCTTGGCTTCTGATATTTTGTTCTGGCTAGGGCCCATTTTACGACTGGTACGTAGTTTAACTTCGACGATGGCCGTGGTATCACCCTTTTCGGCGACAACAGGTATTTGTCCTATTAAGTCGGCTGTCTTTATCTGCACATTTTTTGCACGAATAAAATAACCTTGCTTCTCAAGGTATTCGCCAGCGATCCGTTCGCCTGCAGCACCCAACAACTTTGCGCGGTCATTCATCACTAACTCCTTCGTAAATTTAGAGCCTCTCGGACGGGTCGGAACGAAAAGCGATGGATGGAAGCGGGCCCTTTGATACTTAGAGAGTGTAAGTGCTCTCGAGTCCCGTATCCAGCGTTCGCGGTGAACCCGTATCCTGGAAATGATTGGTCCAATTCACCTAGCAAGCGGTCTCTTTCAACTTTAGCCACAATAGATGCGGCTGCTACCGAAATCGACTTGGAATCCCCGCCCACTAGGCTAACTTCCTTTTCCAAGAAACCTAGTGTTTCAGTACCGTCAATTATTGCTGCGTGAACATCTATGAGCAACATGAGTTGCTTACACGCCTCAATCATTGCAAGTCTCGTAGCCCAGCGAATATTTACTGCGTCGATTACATGTGGCGAAACGACACCTACACCAATTTTTGAATGTGCCTTAATTAGTCCTGATAGGCGAGCTCGAGCTGATCGGGTAACACGCTTTGAGTCGTTGATGTCCTTTACCCATGGCTCTTTTTTGATAGATGGCTGGAGTACCACTGCAGCAGCAACTACAGGCCCGGCAAGTGCCCCTCGACCCACTTCATCGACTCCAGCTACTCGGCTGTTCTCGCCAGCGGCATCAAGTAGTTTTTGTTCCAAGGTCCAGTCAGGGCGCTCGACTAAAGATTTCTGTTTTTTCAGGGCGATTTCTCCAAATTATTTAGTGATTTCAGGATATATTAACCCGAAAGCAGTTAGTTAATTTTGGAGGAATTTAAGATGCCCATAGTGAGAATAGAAATGCTCCCTGGACGATCATTGGCCCAGAAAAGGGAACTGGTAAGACTTATTACAGATGCAGTATGTAATGTTGCCCATACAGAACCGGCTTCCACTCACGTGATTTTCACCGAGCATGACGTGGAAGACTGGGCATGGGACGGTAAATTGTATATTGATCAAGACGATGACTGAAGTTTATTATCATAAAGTTTTCGACCGATCCCGCATGCTATAATCATGATTAAATATCTTGTGGTGGGGCGTGAAATTCCAAAGTTATCTGACATTTGTTTTTCAGTACCCTGGCAGTTGAGAAGTAGGGGTTCACTTTTTTATGAAATCTCGTTCCGGAAGAAACTTTTTTATCTATTTCCTGGTTTTGATAACTCTGGTTTTGGTGGTGGTGCTTCTGATCAGGCCCCAAACTGGGTCGGGAATGAAGCCACTTTCTTGGGTGATCGCTGAAGCTCAAACAGGAAATGTCAAAAGAATCGCAGTTGACGACGATAATTTGAAGGTTTATCTCATTGACCAAGTCGAGCCCGTAATCTCACGAAAAGAATCATCGTCATCAATGGAAGAAATTCTACGTGGTAATGATGTTGCGGTTGGGACAGACGGTGTCGAGGTTGAAATATCTGGTGGTGGGCGTTTGGACGGAGTGTTAGGGGCTTTTATATCATTCCTGCCACTAATCATACTGGGGGCTTTGATCCTCTTTATGATGAGACAGGCTGGTGGTGCAAATAACCAAGCGATGTCTTTTGGTAAAAGTCGCGCCAGAAAATTTGACGAACAGCAACCGACAGTCACTTTTGGGGATGTGGCTGGACAAGACGAAGCGGTTGAAGAACTCCACGAGGTAGTGGAATTCCTGAAGTTCCCAGAGAAATTTTCTAGTCTAGGTGCTCGTATTCCGCATGGAGTTCTGCTGGTCGGTCCTCCAGGGACAGGGAAGACGATGATAGCAAGAGCTGTTTCAGGTGAGGCGGGCGTCCCTTTTTTCCACTTGTCCGGTTCAGAATTTGTGGAAATGTTTGTAGGGGTAGGTGCATCACGAGTGCGTGATCTTTTTGATCAGGCTAAAAAACAAGCACCGGCTATTGTGTTTATCGACGAAATTGATGCTGTAGGTAGGCAACGGGGGGCCGGACTAGGTGGCTCCCATGATGAGAGAGAGCAGACACTCAATCAAATTTTGGTAGAGATGGATGGATTTGACTCCGAGGCAAATGTCATCGTGCTGGCGTCGACTAACAGACCAGACGTTCTAGACCCGGCTTTACTCAGGCCGGGTCGATTCGACAGACAGGTGATGCTGGCACTTCCAGATGTCCACGGGCGCCGACAGGTGCTCGATGTGCATTCGAAAGGTAAACCGATTGATGTAGACGTAGATCTCGAGACCGTTGCAAAGCAGACACCTGGATTTAGTGGTGCCGATTTGGCTAACTTGGTGAATGAGGCTGCGATATTGGCTGCTCGTAGAGATCTGAAGCGCATACGCTCTGACGAACTCAATGAATCCATCGATAGGGTGATAGCAGGCCCGGAAAGAAAATCAAGAGTTATCACACCTGATGAGAAGAAGGTAATTGCATATCATGAGGCAGGGCACACAGTCGCGGGGTATTTTTCTCCCGATGCAGACATCCCCTTCAAAGTAACAATAGTATCCCGAGGGATGGCGGGTGGTTTCACTCGGTCCCTTCCAGTCGACGATCGCCAACTGCAGGATCGTTCCTACTACGAGGCTATGATGACGATGGCGCTTGGTGGTCACGTGTCGGAGGAACTGACTTTTGGTGAAATGACAACTGGAGCCCATGACGACATTGGGAAAGTTACTCAAATTGCACGAAACATGGTGACTCAGTGGGGTATGTCAGACCTTATGGGACCTAGAACATTCGGCAAGCGGCAGTCTATGGTGTTTTTGGGTCGTGATATTAGTGAAGAGCGAGACTATTCAGAAAAGACGGCTGAACAAATTGATTCGGAAGTAAAGCGACTCATTGAGGAAGCACATGTGCGGTGTAAGTCAATTTTGATTGATAAAAAGGAAGTTTTAGCTAGGCTTGCTGAGCGATTGATTGAGGTGGAGACCTTAGAAGGTGAAGAACTTCTGAAAATTCTTGGCCCTGCGGAGGGTAGAGATAATCCAGCCGATGGTTTCGCCAGTGATCCAAGCGCAACTAGCGGATCTTCCGTTAAGGACGAGCCAAGGGATACTAAGTCTAGTCAGGGTAAGCCGGGCCTTGCTTGGGGTTCATAGTGTTAAGTCAGTAAATTGACCTTATCCACAAACCCAGATTAAGCTAGTGGTTCCGGTATTTACGGATAATTAAGGTCTAACGCGGAGACGTATGATGACATCTACAACGGTCGACAGTAAGAGATACGCGATCATTCGCACTGGTGGAAAGCAATACAAAGTGTCAGAGGGCGATGTCCTCGATGTAGAGCGACTTGCTGCGGAGACCGGCGACACCATAGAACTCACGGAAATATTGTTGGTGGGCGGTGATGGTGCTGAAGCTAAAATAGGTCGACCTCTTGTTGAGGGTGCGATCGTTCAAGCTGAGGTGATAGATCAGAGACGAGCAGATAAAGTTCTGTTTTTCCATTATAAGAACAAGACTCGTCAGGCCAAGAAAAAAGGCCATCATCAACTGATTACAAGACTACAAATTAGTGAGATTCGTTCTTAAGGTTTAGGGAGTTACCAATATGGCCCATAAAAAATCTGGTGGTTCAACGTCCAATGGAAGAGACTCTAATAGCAAGAGGCTAGGGGTCAAACGTTATAGCGGACAAGTAGTAACCGCAGGAACAATAATTGTGCGACAAAGGGGAACTAGGGTGCATGCTGGCGAAAACGTTGGTGTTGGCCGGGACCATACTCTCTGGGCAAAAGTAGATGGTGTGGTTGAGTTTGCGCCGTATGCTAAAGGGCGTCGAAAGAAAGTATCCGTTAGTCCGGCTAGTTAGCATATTTTGGAGTAATCAATGAAAAAGGAAGTCCATCCGACCTATGAGCTCACGACTATCAGTTGTGCGTGTGGTTTTTCATGGGAAACGAGTTCGACGCAGCAAGACCTTAAAGTTGATGTTTGTTCAACATGTCACCCGTTCTTCACGGGTGAGCAAAGAATAGTGGATACAGCTGGGCGAGTTGAAAGATTCAACAAAAGATATAGCCGAAGCTGACTGGCACTCTCCTGACTTTGCGGCATGTCGTGGATATGTCTTAGAATTGCAGTTATGATTCCTTCCATAGTGATTTTTTCGATAGTAGGACGAATACTATGAGTCAGGATTTAAACATCGATAGAATGGCATTGATGGTGGTGGACGAAGCCGATGCCGATCTATTGAGTGATGCCCTAGTCGAGGCTGAATTCCGAGTCACCAGAATAGGCAGTACGGGTGGGTTCCTTAGAAGGGGCTCGACCACGTTGATGTGTGGTATTAACGGGTCTCAAGTTGATCGACTTTTGGTGATAGTTAAGGAACATTGTGAGGAGCGGGAAGAAATGGTGCCACTCCAGGGCCTGCCTCTGGCCGGTGACGCCGCTTTCTCCTCCCGCATCGTCCAAATACGAACAGGCGGGGCGGTAATTTTTGTGTTGCCGGTTGAGCGCTTTTTCAAGACATAATTTGCCGTTTTATCGTAAAAAGACGTAAAGACCTAACAGCCGGCAGTGAGAGGATTTGCTATGGATGATGGATTCGATCAGAGCCCGTCAATGATGAAAGCAGATATTGAAACCATAACTTCGTTAGCGAAAAGGCGAGGGTTTGTATTCCCGTCGGCCGAGATTTATGGGGGATTTGCTGCCGCCTACGACTACGGACCTCTAGGTGTTGAACTAAAGCGAAATATCCGTGAGCAATGGTGGAAATCCATGGTTGACGAGAGAGATGATGTTGTTGGACTTGAAGCTGCGATTATTTCTAATCCAGCAGTCTGGAAGGCCGCCGGTCATCTTGATGCGTTCAATGACCCACTAGTGGAATGCTTAGATTGTCAGGCCAGATTTAGAGAGGATCATTTGGCTGATGAAAGCCCGGATGGGAGTTGCCCATCATGTCCAGGTACGCAAGGTTTTACAACACCAAAGCAGTTCAACATGATGCTGAGTACTATTGTCGGTCCAGTTTCAGATGAGAGCGGTCGGGCTTATATGAGGCCTGAAACTGCTCAAGGCATGTTTGTGAATTTCTCCCAAGTACAATCAACGATGCGGAAACGACTACCTTTTGGCATAGCGCAGATCGGCAAATCATTCCGAAACGAAATTACAGTGAAGCAGTTCATATTCCGCACGAGAGAATTCGAACAGATGGAGATGGAATTTTTCTGTTATCCGGAAGACTCTGACGAGTGGTATGAGTATTGGAAAACTAAACGACTGGATTGGTACCATTCAATTGGTATTCGATCCGAACATCTCCGGCTTAGAGCACATGATCCAGAGGAACTCTCGCACTATTCGAGTGGCACCACTGATATCGAAGTACACTTTCCGTGGGGATGGGGAGAGCTTGAAGGTATTGCGAACAGAGGTAACTATGATCTCACGCAGCATGCTGACCATTCTGGACAGAAGCTCACCTATTTTGATCAGGACCGAAATGAACACATAGTTCCGCATGTGATTGAACCCGCGGCAGGCGTTGATCGTATTTTCCTTACCCTCCTACTCGATGCCTACGACGAGGAAAAGGTCGGTGAGGACACCCGGACAGTGCTTCGGCTTTCACCAAAGATAGCGCCGGTGAATGTCGCGGTTCTTCCACTCTCAAGGAATGAAAAACTCACACCGACTGCTCGCAATGTGATGGATGTGTTGAGATCACAGTTCAAGGCCCAATATGACGATGCCCAATCAATCGGGCGACGTTATCGACGGCAAGACGAGATTGGAACTCCTCTGTGCATTACCGTGGATTTTGAAACCATGGAAGATGACGCGGTTACTATTCGTAATAGGGATACTATGGCCCAGGAGAGAGTACCAATATCGGGACTCATTGATGCCTGTAAGCATAATCTCGAAGCCATGACGGTGGAGAAGTAGGACTTCTGGTTTATTGGTTGAATCAAAAGTAGATGCAATCTACTCTGGGGCGAGTAGGAGAAGGACTTCAATGACAACGATCGAACGACCAGAACTTAAAATAATTCATACTAGCGACGTTCATTTAGGTGCATATGACGCTGGGAAAAGTGATGATGGAGTGGGGCTGGAGCATGCATTCAGCTCTGTGGTCAATCTTGCAATAGCTGAGGATGCAGACCTTGTTATTATCGCGGGTGATTTTTTTGACAATGCGCGGGTGAAAGAACACACCCTCGAATTTGCGGCTTCCGAACTTGCGAGAATCGACAGGCCAACAGTGATTGGTCCTGGGAATCATGATCATGTGGGACCTTACTCAGTTTATGACAGGTTCGACCTTGCTGATGCGTGTCCTAACGTTACACTGCTACGTGGACGGGATGGCGAAACTGCCGAGTTCCCAGCTCTGGATCTCGAAATTTGGGGCAGGGCACATACGGAGACATTAATGGATTTTTCTCCTTTCGAGGGTATACCTGAACGAGGGAGTTACGCTTGGTCTCTGGCGGTGGGGCATGGTCATTTCATTCATCCTAAGGCCCTTCTTCATCATTCATTTCATATTCTTGAGGAAGAACTTGCAGCCTCTGGTCGTGACTATGTTGCACTTGGACATTGGGAGCAGATGACAAGGGTGAGTGCAGGAGACACCGTGGCCGCCTACAGTGGAGCGTCTGAGGGATTGGGTGGACACAACGGTGGGCATGCGCTGAGAGTTCACCTTAAATCGGATGGAGAAGTAGCGCTTACTGCCCTGCAACTAGGGGAAGGTGGTGCGGTAATAGAGAATGATGATATTCCAATCCTTGAAGGTTTATCAGCGTCTGAAATGTAAAAGAATTCACCTGTTGACATAAGTGGGCTGGTAGTAGCATTATTGTCACTGAGCGGGATGCAGAATTGGAAGGTATGTGAAGTATGTCGTATGTGATTACCACACCCTGTATTGACACGATGGACCAGTCTTGTGTGGACGTGTGCCCAGTAGACTGCATTCACTTCGAAGAGGGCGTTGACAAGATTCTGTACATCGACCCTGAGGAGTGCATTGACTGTGGAGCTTGTGAGCCGGCTTGCCCTGTTTCGGCGGTGTACGCTGAGGACGATGTGCCTGACGAAGAGGCCCACTATACAGAAATAAATGCTCTTTGGTTCAGTGACAAGGATGCAGCTCGAGCTAAAGTCGGCTAGTACCCTAGCTTTCCTCTTTCCTAAAGCGCAAGATACCTGTAACCCGAGCTCCGTCGAACCTTGCTTCATGCCGCGGTGCTTTGAAGGCCCTGCTGAGAATGCCATATCGATTATCTGATCTAAAAGTCAGCCGACTGCGAAGCCGCAGCAGGGTTCTTTCACCAGATCTTCCACCATTTGTTTTTTGGTTCTGATGCCTCGTCCGGTGTCTGAGTTCTTGTATCGATCTCAGTCTGAGCCACACTCAAATATTCCTGGAATCTGTTTTTTAATCCAAACGGAAGTGCTACTAAATCCATCGCAAGACCAGGGTCAGAGTCAGTGTCTGGAAAGCATATTTTCATGGAAGTCGCGAAAGATTCAACCATAGACTTGCCCTCACCGATAGCGAACTGTTTCATTTCATTTATTACCCCATTGAGTGCTCCTCCCAAAAGTAATATTTCTTCTGGTTCGAGATTCAGGGTGCATGTGGCTTTACTGAAATCAGACTGGAGCTGCTGCTGCAGTCTGACAAGACGTTCTCGTTCGATGGTTTGTCGTGGCAGGCTCAAAGCATAGACAACCGCGAGGAACAACGGGCGGATATCCTCATTTCTTATAGTTATAGTAGTCATTTTAAATATTCTAACGGACTCACCAATTTCTAAACCGATATCTAATTTCCATACAGCAAGGATTCTGGTTGACAAACACCTCTCGATAACCCATACTCTCGCTAACGAGGGATTCCGGCGACTAACGCCGGAAGTAATATAGGAGGTTCTGTATGGCTGGAAATTATTGGTCGAGAAAACGCTTTTCTCGTCGAGCAGTCGTTCGTGGTGGTGCGCTTGGACTTGCTGGTCTGGGTGGCGCTGCGCTGATCGGTTGTGGAAGTGGGGACGAAGAAGAAGTCGCAGCAACTAGCTCGGGTTCTAGTTCTTCATCTAGTGCAGCTACAGCTGCAGCAACGCAGGCATTAGCACAACAACAGGCTGCTGCTGCGGAAGCAGGCATTCTGACATCTCGTGAGTACCACGAGCCTCAGCATCTTGGAGGCATATTCAAGGGTATTACACAGGCTGAACCTGAGCAGGTTGACCCTCTTCAGGCTACTTCTTACAAGGCTGCTTATTACTCCCGCTGGGCGTACCAAACTCTACTCGAGTTTGAGCCGGGTGAAGGAGATCAGCTTGCTAAAGGGAACGTGCAAGCCGGACTTGCTGAGTCTTGGGAGTTTGCAGATAACACCAAACTTATTTTGAACCTAAGAAAAGACGCTAAGTGGGATCCTCGCCCACCGACAGAGAGCCGACCCTTTGTCGCGGAAGATGTCGTTCAGTCTTGGAATAAATTTAAAGAACTATCTAACTCAGCGGCTGACCTATCACATGAACGCAGTAAAGATGCCGCGATCACTGATATGACAGCGATTGATGACCACACCATTCAGATTGACATGGCGTTCAGCTTCGGAGACATCCTAGCTGCAATTGCTTATCAACGTTGGTTCATGATTCAGCCTCAAGAGGCTATCGCTGAAAAGTACAATCCACGAGACGATATTCGTGGTACTGGTCCATGGATGCTTGATAAGTGGGATCGTTCAGTGGCGATGCACTGGCGAGCAAATCCAAATGCTTGGGGTATAAACAAGCCAAAGATGGATGGTTTTGATAACCCGGTCATTGACGAGTACGCACAGCGACAAGCGCAGTTCAAGTCTGGCCAGCTTTGGTGGAGTCAGACTCGTCAGGAAGACATTATTTCGACGAAGGAAGAGATTCCTGAGCTTGACGTGTGGCAAAACCCAGTTGAAAAAGGTAACTGGGGTATAGCCTTCGGCTTACGCCCGGGCTCAATATGGCGTGATCAGAGAGCTCGACAAGCGCTTTCTATGCTGATTGACCGGGAATTGATCAACGATACCTTCTACGATCTCACAGCTTTCCGTGACAAGGGCTGGCCTACCAAGGCTCGAATCCACGGCATGGGTATCTCGTCTGGTTACAATGATTTCTGGGTGGATCCAAAAGCTGAGGAATTCATGGATTACGCTCAGCAGTATACTGATGCACAGCGACAGTTGTACTTCCGTAACCCTGATGAGGCTGCAAAACTTATGTCAGCTGCAGGCATGGAAATGCCTTATGAAATGCCGATGCGTTGGATTGCTACTACCGAGTACGGTACAACGTTCCCAAGAGTCGGTGAGGCCTACCAAGGTTTCTTCGAGCAGGATGGGCACTTCAAGATTACAGCTGAACACCCAGACTATAAGACTGACTACCTACCTCACTATTACTACGGTAGTGGTGACTTCGACGGCGTTATATGGGCCGCGAAGCAGGGTGGTGCAGGAGGACTACCGTTCGTGTCTCAGACAATGTTCGCTGACCTGTACTCGCAAGGTACAAGACAGCATGTTGCCTTTACACCAGGCGGTAACCAGCACAAGAACGACTACGTGAACCCGGTTGAGGTTAATGCGATCGAAGGAACTAGTGCTTCCGACGATGCAATTCTCGCGATTCGCGGTGAAACTGATCAGCAAGCACAGCTCGAGATGATTCGTCAGTGGCAGGTGGATAACGTGGAAAGGATGCCCTGTATTCCTGCAGGTTGGCCTTACGCTGTTGCACCTTATGCGCTCAGTTGGCCGTTCACAAAGAACTGGGGTTGGCGTCGTGACCACCTTGAGTACGAAGAGCAGCAGCGATTCTCTCAAGTCTGGATCGATGAGCCAATGCGGAAGCAGTTGCTGGGCTAGAAAGTTCCGTAACGACTTTGATTTTAAGACGAAGGCTCGACATGACTTTGGTTGTGTCGAGCCTTCGTAAGTAACAACAGATAATTATTACTTTTTTGACTCTGTTGGAGGGTCAATTTTGGGGGTGTTTGGGATGACAACCTACATTATCCGGCGAGGCTTACTGACATTAGTTTCGATTTGGATGGTTACAGTAATCATCTTCCTTCTGCTTCATGTCATAGGTCCGTTTTTTATCTCGGATCGCTCATTTAACCCGGACGACTGGACCGAATCGATATCGTATTTTCTAGTACCAGAAGAGCAACTGGCTGATCCGGTGATGGTTAAGCAGACGTTAGCTCGAGCTGGATTGGACAAGCCGATTCTCGAGAGATACGGTTTCTGGCTTGGTCAGCTATTGCAAGGTGATCTTGGCTCTTCCGTGATAAGTGAACGCGGTATTTGGGATGAATTGAAGTGGCGACTTCCAGTTTCGATAGAGCTGGGCGTGGTGGCCATAATCGTGGCGGCGTTCGTTGCTGTCCCTCTCGGTGCTCTGACTGCGGTTAAGCAAGATACTGCTCCTGACTATATTGTTAGAGGATACGCAATCGCACTTAGTGCTTTCCCAAACTTTTGGATTGCAACCTTGATAGTTGAGTACGCGTCAAAGTGGTGGAGATGGGCGCCAGATATACGATTTGAGCACTTCTGGGTGGATCCTCTGCAACATCTCAGCGTGATGTGGCTTCCAGTACTTTTGATCGCTCTCGCGCCCGGTAGTGTATTCGTCCGATATATGCGGGCGACTATGCTTGAAGTACTGCGGCAGGACTTCATCCGAACAGCGCGTTCCAAGGGACTGCAAGAGTTTTCTGTGATCGTTAAACATGCGATGCGAAATGCAATGATTCCAGTTATCACACTTCTCGGGCTGGTCGTGCCAATTGTTATTGCGGGTAACGTGATATTTGAACGTTTCTTCACGCTTCCTGGTATGGGTAAATATATCGTGGATGCTGTCGGTGATTTTGATATCCCAGTGATCCAAAGTATGGTCCTAGTGTTTGCACTGATCATCTCGTTCACTAATTTCCTAGTGGATTTGTCCTACGCTTGGATCGATCCTCGAATCAAGTACAGTTAGGCAGGTCTAAATGTCTCAGGAAGAATCTACAACAGAAGAGTTTTTCGATCTCGCGCCAGAGGATAATCGACCTTGGGTGGTGCAGAAAGCAACATCGATTGGGCGGTTTGCAGTCAGACGTCCTCTTGGTTTCTTTGGTGGTGTAATTGTTCTATTTTTCCTAATTATTGCGGTGTTTGCTCCGTGGTTAGCACCAATAGATCCATATAAGCAGTCACTTGCTGTGAGATTCGCTGAACCATCTACAACTCATTGGGTTGGTACGGACTACGTTGGGCGAGATATTGCATCCCGACTGATATACGGGGCGCGTTTATCGTTATTTGTGGGGATGGGCACGGTAATTCTGAGTGGTATATTCGGTACGATTCTTGGAGTGATGTGGGCATACCTTGGTAAAACATTCGACGCTTTCATGAGTATGATGGTCACGGCCGGCTTGGCATTACCCGATCTGGTGCTGCTCATTATTGCGGCACAGATAGCTCGTCAGGCCGAAGTCAGCGAAATCTTTTCGATTGTCGTCACACTGTCCTTTACAAGGATGTGGGGGGTTACCAGAATTTATAGGTCAGCAGCGTTGGAAGTGAGAAGCAGGCCATTTGTAGAGGCAGCAGAGTCATATGGGGCTGGAGCTGTTCGCGCGATGGGTAAACACGTTTTGCCGAATGTATTACCACTAATTATTGTGAGTAGTACTCTTGCTCTTCCGAACGCGATTCTTGCAGAAGCAGGATTGTCCTTCCTCGGATTTGGACCAGCGGGTGAGCCTTCATGGGGACAAATGTTTGCGGGCGAAGCCAGAGAGTATTTCAGAAGACAAGTTTGGATGTTATGGGCTCCAGGTCTAACGATTGGACTCACTGTGATGGGCTTTAACTTCTGGGGTGATGCAATGCGGGACCTTTTGGATCCACGCCTACGGGGGACTACGTAACCATAGGCTGAA
>DEAP01000021.1 GCA_002348225.1 Dehalococcoidia bacterium UBA2979 | reverse complement strand
GCATGACCAGTCTTCAGTGCTCTAGCCGCATACAGACTCAAATATTCTCCTGCCACAGCTTGGACAGCATGACTAGCCTTAACCCGGGACCGATTCCACTCATTAGTTCCGAGCCGAGTCAAACGAGGTGGTCGACTGGTCGGGCCAACATATTTTGATAGCCTTAAGGGCCTATCGGTGGGAAGAAATAACTTCCCATCCTCAGCAAATCGTATCTCGAGATAATCTCTTGTTACGTTGTCCACATTCCTTTTGATAATCCCCACAAAGCGCGCAACGCCGTACTCAGCACTCACTACGTAATCACCAGCACTGATATCTGTAAGATTTGTGTACCTACTTCGACTCTGTTTCCCAGATGTCACAGGTACGATCGAGACCCCTAGTATTTCACTGTCGGTGTGCAAGGCTAGCTCGCCATCGCTGAGCTCTTTCGTCCAGCCTGAACCTCCAAATCCTTGAATGAGAGCGCACTCACTCTTATTGAGTTCACTCGGTAGTCGTGACTGCACCTCCAGGTCGATTCCGATTTTTGACAATTCTTCGCAGAGTCGTTGCGCTTGAGATGTGAAGAGGATCACCCGGTCACCTCGAACGATTCTTCTACTGACGTTCTTTGCAACAGCCTTGAGGTTTCCATTGTATTTTTCGACCTGCCGGAAAGTAGTTTGGAGTTGGTCATGATCCGAGCCACTCAGCCATGGATCGAACTCAATTCTGTGTGGTGCATTAAAAATTGCGTCCATAAGGGACTGTCTGGAAATATACGGGAGAGGCATAGATTCCTCTATTTCGCTTCGAGCAACTAACTGACTCCTACGGTCTCGAGCTACATCTTCAATGGAGACAAGTTGTGCCACTAACTCATCTCTAGAGTCAGTTACCAGGAGAGTGTCGGAGGGAGCATGATCAAGAAGAGACGATTCCAGGACCAGAGGCCCGTACATCCCAGAAGTAGGCAGGAGTCCAGACCTTAACAGTCCTATATCATCACTGAGCGCTCCATCAGGCCGTATAAATTGTGAGAGCCAAGTAAAGCGGTCAGTGGCAGCCAGCCATTCAGTGGCAGGCGCAACGTAGATTTCTTTCAATTCCGCAATCGACCGCTGATCACGCAGAGAAAACTCCCGAATCGAAGTCACTTCGTCTCCAAAGAATTCAATTCGTGTTGGATTACTCTCGGTCACACCGAAAACATCAATGATTCCCCCTCTGAGGGAAAAATCACCCTGTGCCTCCACAAATGGTTGCCTCCGGTAACCTGCAGAGACTAAATCATCTAAAAATTCCTGCTGATTAAGGTTCTGGTTCACTCTCAGCATCCCAGGACCAGTCAACAATTTTTCTTGGCTAAGAGTTCGCTCAGCCACCGCCTGAATACTTGTAACCACTACAGTCGGCAGCTCAGTCTTATTAAGCTCACGAAGGGTCGATATCCTCTGTACCGAGGGACTGACCCGAGTAGATTCACGTACATAAGGGATTTGATTTCGCGACGGGAAAGAGAGAATCTGGTCGTCACTCAGCCATATCCTCAGCTCGCTACCTAAATGCTCCGCCTCACGATCACTCTTGGTAATCCAAATGATAGGTCCCGTTACTAATTCGGCTAAACTGGCAATAACTGCGCTGCGAGCAGAATTCAATACATTCAGTCGAACAATCCCTCGATCCTGGAGATGGTTCGAAACAGAATCAATATCGGGAGACCGAGCTATCCCAGCAAGCTGAGCCTTCAACTGACCGACGGCGACGGTACTGCTGCGATCAGTCACGTTGTTAGGGCTCAGATCTAGGTCAATATTTGTCACTGTCCGTTGTCCGATCCTCCCACTCGAGTATTGAGAGAATTCATCGCGGCCTCATTCCCGTTGGTCACTCCAATTTCGATACTGACTGCGACTTCATCTAAAACGGTATTGATAAGATCTCTATCACGTTTGTCAGGGTGTGCGAGCACCCAGTTTGCAACTTCTTCAGAATGATGAATTGGTTTGCCAGAGATGCTTCGAGGCCGGCCAATCCCAATCCTAATTCTTGGGAATTGCTGTGTGCCGAGGTGGTTGATTATCGACTTCATACCATTATTACCACCATTACCCCCTAAGAGTCGCATACGTACATCTCCCACTTCAAGATCAATATCATCACAAATGACTAACAACTGTGAGTTGGTATAACCATTCTTTTTCATAAATTTCACCAACGACGATCCTCCATCGTTATAAAAAGCGGACGGGTAAACCAGGTCTATATTTTGCCCTGCCATACGAACAGTCTTGATTATTTGTTCTTTCTTACGCTTCTTACCATCTCCATATCGAGCATCGATAAAATCCAGGCAATCAACTCCTGTATTGTGGCGGGTCCCCACATAACGCTCTCCTGGATTCCCCAACCCGAAAATTACTTTTGGGAAAGCGTCACCAATAGAATGAGCATCTTCCTGATCAACGACCGATTGAGCCCCTAAAAACTTACGTTTAAAACTACTAAACTGATTACGAATTGGCACTAGATTAAGTTCCTTCTGCATAATCATAATAAATGCGTATACGCTAACTAAATTAAAAAATTCAATAGAAGAAAGCAAATACTATCGTGCCAAGTACAACCAACCAAGACCCGGCATCTGGCAAGCGACAAATAGTAATCATTGCGGGCGGAGTCGGTGCCGCACGATTTATAGACGGGATGCAACAAATCCATCCGGCGGACTCAATAAGTGTCATATGCAATGTCGGCGACGATCTCACATGGAACGGTCTGAAAGTCTGCCCGGATATCGATACTGTAATTTACACGCTCGCCGGAATCGAAGGAGAACTCGGATGGGGTATACAGGATGATTTCACCTCTATGCTTGACGAGCTCACAGCTCTTGGTGATGAAGCCTGGTTCAGAATAGGAAACCGTGATCTTGCTACGCATCTGATCAGGAATCGAATACTTCAGAACGGCGGCACTCTGAGCGAAGCAACTGAGGAACTTTGTCGTCGTCGCAATGTCAGCGTAAATGTTCGTCCAGTGACTGACCATAATCATCCAACGATGATCCGAACTACGGAGGGTATTCTGACCTTCCAAGAATATTTCGTAGCTCGCCAGAGTGAACCAGTGATAACCAACATCGAGTTCCCGAACAAAGACTCTGCGCTCCCTGCTCGGGGGATTCTAGATCTGATCAGCACAGCTGAGAGCATTTACATCGCTCCTAGCAATCCTTTTGTATCGATCGAGCCAATACTGCAAATACCCGGAATAAGAGACGCTCTGATTCAGACCGAGGCTCCCAAAATTGCAATAAGCCCCATTATTGGAGGCAAAGCAATTAAAGGTCCGGCTGCCAAGATGCTATATGAGATGGGACATGATGTTTCGGCGGTTGGAGTGGCAAAGATCTACGCACCCTTCATAGATTTATTCGTATATGACACTATCGATGAGGAATTAGCACCTTCGATGGACTCACTGGCAATACAAACTGCCCATTGCGACACGATAATGAAAGATAGACCGGGCAGAAAACAGGTTGCCGTCAACGTAACAACGCTTCTGAATGAAGTCCAAAAGTACTAGCAGAATACTTCCACTATGAACAATGCCACTGCAGTTATTGTTGCCATCCAGGCACCCGAGAAGGCCAAATCCAGATTGGCGAATGCGCTCATCCCATACCATAGGCGCACGCTGGTGACAGCGATGCTCACTGATTTCCTTGGAGCACTCAGATCAGTCCATTCGGGCCCGGTAATAATAGTCACAGATTCCGACAGTTATCAAGATATCGCCTCACAGAGTGATGCAATTATTGTTGAGGATTCTGGCTCAGGATTTAATCAGGCAGCGATAGCAGGAATAGAATTTGCAGCAAGCCATACGGGAGCTGATTCCATACTGATTTTCCCTGGAGACATCCCACAGGCAAATTCGAACGACATCTCTGATTTAATTGCATCTCTGCAAGCATCACCTGAAAATACAGTCACACTGGTTGCGTCCCAGGACGGCGGTACTACTGCGTTAGGTCTGCATATCCCAACCACTTATAAAACTCAGTTTGGCCCAGAATCAGCCTTAAAGCATCGAGAGCAAGCAACACTCTTGCGGATGGGTATCAACGAGATGATATTGCCTTCGTTAGAAATAGATATCGATACCATCGCTGACCTTGAACAGGTAAAAAATATCGTTGGAAAACATACCGTGAGTGCACTTGAGATAATTCTGTTCGAGAAACATTTGGCGGAGCGTCGGTCTTTTCGCGGACTGCAAGGGCCTCCCTTGACGCAGGAGGAGATTGAATCACTAATTCGCCTAGGATTAAAGGCTCCAGCTCCACATCATTCGACTCCTTGGCGGTTTGTGGTAGTTGGCTCAGAAAGTCGTCCAATTCTTGCTGGCGAAATGGGAGCTAAATGGAAACAAGACCTACTCGGAGATGGCTTGCCCGAGGCTCAAATCAATAAAGCTCTGGCTAATTCCTCCGCGCGAATATTGTCAGCGCCGACTCTGCTACTCGGATGCCTCGTGCAGGAAGGACTGAATACATATGCCGACTCTGAACGGGCGTCGGCTGAATGGGGACTGGCACAACATTCTATCGGCGCCGCTCTCGAGAATATATTGCTCGCCGCTCACGTCCGGAATTATGGTGCGTATTGGATTTCAGCACCGTTGTACGCTGGCGATAAGGTCCGGGCCGCGTTGCGACTCGAGTATGAATGGATACCACAAGCCCTGATTGCTCTGGGGCGCAAAAACTCTGACTATAAACCGTTTAACCGGCCGGAACTGGACATCAATGAGTACCTAATATGGCGGAAGTGATATCAGGCAATCCATGAACGAATCGCCTCAATTCTTCTATCATTAGCGGTTCTGGCCAATTCTGTGTCGCCATTGTTAAAGGCGTGCAGGCCACCCGGATATATCGCTATCTCCGATTGGTTGCCAGCTGCGATCCATCGAGAATGCATAAATAAAGAGTCATCAAGCAGCGGATCCAACGTCCCAATAGTGAATAGCGCAGGAGGCAGATTGTCGAGTCTCGCGTTTAAAGGTGATATGTCTGGGTCGGTCCTGTCTTCGCCATTTTGGAGAAATTGATCATAAAACCAGTTCATTGTGTCAGTATCAATGATTGGGCTACTCCCCCCGATATATCTCTGACTCGGGATTGCTCCTGAAAGTTCGTAGGCACCATAAACCATATCTGCGCCTTTCCAATCTGTGTATGAGTGTTTGTCTCGCATCCGCAACAAAGTCACAGCAGCCAGATGACCACCCGCTGATCCACCTCCAATACAAAGGTTCTCAGTACCGAATTCCGAAGACGCATTTTCTATGAGCCATAGTGCTGCCGCTTCGCAATCATTGGGTCCAGCTGGATACGGGTACTCGGGAGCCAGGCGGTACTCCACCGAAACCACAGCAACTTCGGCTTCCTGAGCTATTTTCCATAGCGCTTCATCCTGCAGGTCTGCCCTACCAAGCACCCATCCACCCCCATGAATCCATAAGAGCACTCCAGAAATTCTGTCTGGCCTAAAGATTCTTAATCCTACGTCCAGCTCCTCATCTAAGCCTGAACATGATATTTGTTCAACGATATCGTTTAGAAACACCGGAGGGCTCTGTCGGCCATGCCCTTCCACTCTCCTTCGTCGTGTTTCCGATGGGGGTAATTCATAGGTTTTTGGTTGCTGAGCGAGGCTTTGTGCAGTTTTTTTATTTTCTTCCTTCTGCTCTGTACTCACCGCAGAGTCTCGAAATAAATTCGGATCAAGTTCCATAGATTGCCCCTCTCGATTCTGGCGTCACGAAGTGTATAGGAAATTCGCCTATCTGGTCATTTGAATGCTAGTCACACAGCCAAACTCACAGTACGCTATGATTCGGATTTAGATAACTCTTTGGAATACAAACATTTGGGAAAGAGGGGATCGAATGCAGGCTGTAAAATATGCACGAGCTGCCGATATCGACGATGCCATTAGGTTACTAGCCGAGGGTGGTGACAAAGCCAGAATACTGGCTGGAGGCACTGACCTGATAGTTCAGGCAAGGGAAAGAAAAAGAGATGTCGACCTCTTCGTGGACGTCAAGCATGTGGCTGAATTCATGTCTCTTGAATACGACGATTCGAGTGGACTTACGGTGGGCGCTGCTACGCCTCTATATGAGCTATATGGAGACAAGACCGTTCAAGAAAAATATCCGGCTCTTGTTGATGCTTCCACCGTGATTGGGGGAAAAGCAATTCAGGGACGAGCAAGTCTAGGCGGAAATCTTGGGAACTCTTCGCCTGCAGGTGATTCTCTTCCGGCGATGATAGCGCTTGGAGGAATTGCCACTGTGGCCGGACCAAATGGAAGCCGAGAAGTCTCAGTGGCTGAGTTCTGCACTGGACCTGGACGCAACGTACTTGAGTCAGGTGAACTTATCGTGAGTATCAATTTTCCAGCAGTCAGCGATAGTGAAGGAGCAGCCTGGCAACGATTTATACCACGCAACGAAATGGATATCGCTGTCGCAAGTGCGGGCACTTGGATCAAGCTGGATGGGAAAGTTGTCGCGGACGCAAGAATCGCACTCGGGGCCGTAGCTGCAACACCCCTGGTTGCTACCGGTGCTGCTGAGGCACTGATTGGAAACGAACTAACAGACGAAGTCATCAGTAATGCTGGTGATGCTGCAAGTAGTATTGCGAGCCCGATCACGGACATGAGAGGAAGTGTGAAGCAGAGAACTCACCTCGCCAAGGTCTTGACCGAGAGAACGATTCGCGATGCGCTGGATCGAATAAACAGTCAATAAAAAACATTAGGAGATATTGGAGAAGTCAATGATTCCTGAACCCAAAGTAATCAGTACCACAATCAATGGAGACGAAAAGCAAGTCCTCGTGTCGGAGCGTGACTCGCTACTGGAAGCTCTACGTGATCGAATTGGTATGACAGGAGCTAAAGAGGGCTGCAATAACGGGAACTGCGGTGCTTGTGCCGTGATTATGGATGGCAGACTGGTTAATTCATGCTGTGTTATGGCCGTGGAGGCTGATGGATCCGAAGTGATGACAGTTGAAGGACTAGCCTCTCGAGAGGAGCTTCATCCGCTTCAAAGTGAGTTTTTACAGAATGCTGCACTTCAGTGTGGGATTTGCACACCAGGCTTCCTCATGTCCTCGTATGCACTATTGCAAGAAAAACCGAATCCTACTGAAGAAGAGGCTCGGTTTTGGCTCGCTGGTAATCTCTGCAGGTGCACAGGATACGATAAAATCATTGAATCAGTTCTCACAGTTGCAAAAGGATAATTCGCTAAACCAAAGTTACTAAATCATTAGGAGAAAATTATGGTCGCCACAGATAAGCCGAAATACAAAATTATTGGTACCCGTCCTGCTCGCCCGGACGGAGTGGATAAAGTAACAGGCCGAGCGCAATATGGAGCTGATCTGAAACTTGAGGGTCTCATATATGGAGCCGTTCTCAGGAGCCCCCACGCTCATGCCATTATTAAAAGTATTGATACAACAAAAGCTGAGGCCTTACCAGGGGTACACGCAGTAGCAACAAATGCTGATTTCCCTGGTTCTAGCAATACAACAGAAATTTTGGAACCAGGAAAGGCAAACGAAAGATGGGCTGCCGACAACATCCTTGCTGGTCCGAAGGCACTCTATCATGGTCACGGAGTGGCCGCGGTAGCAGCTGATGATATGCATATTGCACAGGATGCGCTGGCTCTTATCGAGGTCGAATATGAGATACTTCCTCCTGTAGTTGACGTGCAAGACGCGATGCAAGACGGGTCTCCAATCCTCCACTCGGGCCTCCGGACTGGTGTCCGAGCTGCGGGAGTAGACACTAAATCCGACATTGAAACTAATCTTGCAAGTCACATGAGACTCGAACGCGGTGATGTTGAAGAAGGTTTCAAGGAGGCCGATATCACTGTTGAACGGGAATTTACAAGTTCCCAATTCCACCAAGGCTATATTGAGCCTCAAAATGCTGCTGCATGGTGGAGTATGGACGGACGACTGAGTGTCTGGACATCCACGCAGGGAGCATTCTCAGCTCGAGACGCAACTGCAGATATTCTTAAAATTCCGGTCTCAGATATTAAAGTAACTCCAATGGAGATTGGCGGAGGATTCGGTGGGAAGATTCCGATCTACCTCGAACCAATCGCTGCGGTACTCTCAAAGAAAAGTAACCGTCCGGTAAAGATGTGGATGGAACGGGAAGCCGTATTCCAAGCGACCGGACCGACAGCATCCTCATACAGCAAAGTAAAAATTGGGGTCACAAGAGAAGGGAAGATCACTGCAGCTTATTGTACTTTTGCAATGGGTGCAGGAGCATTCCCTGGATCTCCAGTTGGTGCTGGGGTTCAATGCGCTTTGGCTCCATATGCCATAGAAAACCAGGTAGTTGATGGACTTGACGTTGTTTTGAATACTCCAAAAACTGCTGCTTACCGCGCCCCAGGGGCACCCGCAACAGAATACGCAGTCGAATCAGTGCTTGACGAGATAGCTGAACAGCTGGATATGGATCCAATCGACCTAAGACTGGCGAATGTTGCTGAAGAAGGCGACAGGAATTCATCTGGCACACCTTGGCCAAAAATCGGTGCGAAAGAAGTGTTGGAGGCTATGAAAAGCCATCCTCACTACCTCTCAGAGATTCAAGGGGAAGATGTGGGCCGAGGGATAGCCGTCGGATTCTGGTTCAATGGCGGTATGGAATCTTCGTCATCCGCAAGAGTAAACAAAGATGGTTCAATAGCTCTGATTATGGGTTCTACTGATATCGGCGGAACACGAGCCTCCATTCCGATGCAAATGGCAGAAACCTTGGGTGTAACCTATGAACAAATTGCGCCACAGGTGACCGACACTGATTCCGTCGGTTATACAGCGGTTACTGGGGGGTCCCGAACAACATTTGCAGGAGGCTGGGTTGCTTATGAACTTGGCCAAATGATTAAGAGCGAGATGAAGGAGCGGGCAGCAAAAATATGGGATGTGGATAGTGGTTCTATCTCCTACACAGATGATGGAGAAATCGTCGGTCCAAATGATAAAGATGGTAATGAGCAGAAATTCTCATTCAATGAGCTCGCAGGAAAACTGCAGTCAACAGGTGGCCTGATTGCTGTATCAGCGTCTTCCTCTCACACTACTCAAGGTGCTGCATACGGTGGACATATCGTCGACCTGAAGGTTGATAGGGATACCGGCAAGGTCGAAATCCTCAGATACACCGCAGTCCAGGATGTGGGTACTGCCATTCACCCGAGTTATGTCGAAGGACAGATCCAAGGTGGTGTTGCTCAGGGTATCGGAATGGCTCTCAATGAAGAGTATTACTATGACGATGATGGACATCTCATGAATGGCTCATTCCTCGACTATAGAATCCCAGTGGCAAACGACTTACCGATGCTGGATGTGGAACTCGTAGAAGTGCCTAACCCTGGTCATCCATATGGTGTTCGGGGTGTTGGTGAAGTGCCTATCGTCCCGCCACAACCAACCATTCGGAATGCGATGTATGACGCAATTGGGGTGCGCTTCTATCACAACCCAATGTCTCCTCGTCGTGTTCTCGACGAACTACTCTAAACACTAGATTTGGCAAATCAAGTGGATGGTGCAGACTCAAATGAGAAGGTAGTGGTCTATCTGCCCGCACATATGCGTGGGCAAGCAGCAGATCGTAGCGAGGTTTTCGCTGAGCCAGGGAGCTTGATGGATATAATTATGTCCGTCGTGCAACAATTTCCTGATTTAGAATCTGACCTTCTACGGGGTATCCAAGAACGTGATATCGCGATTGCTATCGACGAATTAATTACTGAAAATGACCCCACTACGCAGGTTAAGGCTGGTTCAGAAATCAGACTTCTTCCAGCAATAGCAGGCGGATAAACACATATTACTTAACTGCAGGTATAACAACTTCCGCGAAGGTCTGAAGTGCGTCCCAATCAATAGGCGGACGAATGGCTATTGAAACTCGTTGTGCACCAGCCTCGGCAAAATGCTGAATGCGATCGATAGCCCGTTGAGGCCCACCAATTATCGTTCCTCCACGCTGCTCTGGACGCGAGCCGAAAAGTGCGGCTCGTTCCTTTTCGATACGCTCTCCATCAGCTTCGGTAGCTCCCATATGCATATGCAGGTTTATCGATCGCTCCACGCTTGTTGGATCCCGATCTTCTTTTTCACACCACATATCAAGCACTCCCGAGAGACGTTCAAATTCTTCCAGATGGATATATGGAACATTCCAACCGTCAGCATATCTCGCTGCTAATCGAAGCGTACGCTTCTCACCTCTACCACCGACCACTATGGGTATAGGATTTTGGATGGGTCTAGGATGGAGTTTTATATCGGCCACACTATAGTAATTGCCAGAAAATGACATGCCGTCACCCTGATACATACCCTGGATAATCTGGATCCCTTCTTCCAAGCGATCGAGACGCTCCTTAACGGACGGAAACTCGTAGCCAAACGCAGTGTGCTCTTCCGAGTGCCAGCCTGCGCCAAGTCCCAGCTCAATGCGTCCATGACTGAGATGATCAATAGTAGCTATCGATTTAGCTAACAAAGCTGGATTGCGATAATTCATACAGAATACGTGTGTTCCTAATCGGACATTCTGTGTCTCAACTGACATCGCACCGAGTAGGGCTACTGCTTCGTATGTATCGCTCATTCCATCTATCGGTGGTGCTTCATAAAAGTGGTCCCAGCAAGACAGGAAATCGAATCCATGCTCATCAGCAAATCGCCATAACTTTCGAAGCTCATCGGACGAGATATCTTGCTGACCTGCATGCAAACCTATTTGAACCATAATTACATCACCCCTATTACTTATCCATTAGGAAACAGCCAGCTCAGCCATCATAGAAGCAACCTCATCAGCAGAATATCCGAGCAGCTCTGTCAGCACATCCATCGTGTCCTCACCTAACATCGGCGCTCCTCGTTCCATTCGCCATCGTGCCTTAGAGAAGGTCACCGGATATCCTTCATACGGGAGAATGCCCATTTCCGAATGAGGTGCTTCTTGATAGAAGCCTCTCTCTGCAAGTTGGTCATCCCTCAGCATTTTGTCATCAGTTCTCTGACAGACACCAGCCGGCACCCCTACATCTTGTAGCGCGTACATTAACTCAAAACAATCCCAGTCCCGGACACACTGGTCGATTGCTTTGTTCAAATCCTCTTGATTACGAACCCTTAAATCGTTCGTTGAAAATTCTTCGCGATCCAACAGAGTGTCTGCCTTGAGTACTGAACGAAGCGCATCCCAATGTGATTCGTTCTCCGCTGCTATAGCAATCCAACGGTCCTCATTTTGTTCGGGTTGTGACTCCGGTGCAAGGTCATCCGAAGCGCATCTAAACACTCCATGCGGAGCAACAGCCGGCCACCTTGAACTGTTACCAACACGACTATAGCTTCTGTCATTTACCTGATAATCCAGAATCGGAACCCCTGTCAGCACCATTCCCGTTTCGATCTGAGACATGTCCACAAATTGTGCTTCACCGGTCTGTTTTCGGTGCCACAGAGCCATCATCATAGCGATCGCACCGTAGAAACCTGCTGTGTGATCAAGATAGGAGTAACCCCACCCTGCTGGCGGCTGATCGGAAAACCCGGACATATATGTACTACCTGAGACAGCTTGAGCGGTCGGTCCCCAAGTGACATAAGACGAATCACGACCGAGGTGTCCATAACCTGAACAGGACACATAGATGATATCGGGGTTCAGTTCCTGAAGTCGCTCCCATGAAAATCCCATTCTGGCAAAGGCACCCGCGCTAAAGTTTTCAATCACAATATCGGATTTTGAGATCAATTCCTCAACAACTTTTCTTCCGTCTGGATGATTCAGGTTAGCCTGAATACCCTTCTTATTTCTATTGAAATCACTATGAAATCCACTCCCGTTGTAACTGGGTTTATCCGGATCAATCTGCAAACCGAGTCTAATAGAATCAAGGTGCGATTCATTTTCGACTTTGATAACTTCCGCGCCAAGATCAGCCATAATACGGGTAGCCTGCGGGCCAGCAATTATCCAAGAAAAATCACATACGCGAACACCGCTCAGAGGTAATGGAAGCTCATCACTATTCATATTTCGCTCCTTGCCTGCAGATTATCATTTCAGGCCGTTTCTGTGGACTCAAGCAAAGATTATCGAGCGTCAATAACCTGTTTGCCAAAATCTTCAATTAATGTTCGGGCCGTATGACGGTCTGTGGCTGACAACGCAACGTTGTTAACTCCCATAGCCTCTAACTCATCCAATCGCTCATTGACGTGCCGAGGAGTTCCAGTGAGAGTTCGCGCAAGGACATCAGGTGCAACAAATCTGTCTTCACCTGGTTTCAGATATACGAAATGTCCTTCGTGCACATCCAAATACCTGCGGTCCTCAGGAGTCACATCGGATCTCTTTCTTCCGTACTCCTTTATGTATTGGTTGTATTCTCCGGCCAAATCAGGATTATCCATTCCCAAGTGTGATCCAGGTCCAAAGGATCTTTCCCACATTGCGTGGACACCAGGGGTCAAGGTTGGCCCGACGCTGTGAATGACGCGTTCACTTGATAATGTTTCTCCATCGTGCAAAATACATGCTGACGTAAGTGCAACGACATATGGCTTGTAACCGGTACCCCCAAATTCATCGAAAGTGTTCCCAACCCTCTCGGCCGCCTGGTGAATCACTGGGAGACCACGGGGAACTCCTGCACCACCGCCTGTAGTAATCCAACCATCTGAAATCTCACCGACTATAGACTGTCCTTTGGGTCCATTCGCCGCAAGCATGACGGCTATGGGATCCTCAACATTAAAGAATTCTTCCCGGCCGGAATTGGATTTCGTATGGATGAGTCGTATCCATCGTTCCTTGTCATCCTCGACAAACAGGACATCTTCTCCCGAAACCAAACCTTTCACTTGCGTGGCGTAACGTTCAAACTCGGACATGGTGATTGCTGGAAGACCCATTGTGTTACGTCCTGTATACCCAGTACCGAGTCCAATAATGACCCGCCCAGGCGCTAATTTATTCACTGTCGCCGCAGCTGCGGCAGTGACCGGAGCTAGCCTATTACTAGGTATAGCAACCAATGTCCCCAATTTTATTTTTGATGTTTTCTCTGCAGCGAGCGCCATCGTTGCCCACACGTCCGAATAAATTAGCTGTGAATCATAGAACCACGCATGTGAAAACCCTGCTTCTTCGGCAGCCTGTACCTCTCGCCACGCATCTATATACGACGGTATCCCAATGCCATAATCCATACTTTGCTCTCCTCGTGCCGGACGGTAAAATCTAACAGTTGACGTTTCTATCCATGCGAAGATACAGGATATTCATATGTTTAGTGAGTTTCAGAATCTCGACCGTTTTCGCACTACCCGGGAATCTTTCGGCGACCTAAGTGGGAAACTTCTCATTGCTAGTCCTTTCATGACTGACTCTTATTTTGCCGGCACAGTTATATTCATATGCGCGCATAGCCATTCAGCCGGTACTATCGGCTTTATCCTCAACAAACCAGTAGAAGAAAGTGCTGGTCAACTGATCGAAGACTGGCTGGAACGGGCATCAGGGCCACGAATGGTATTCACAGGAGGCCCTGTAGACAGTGAGAATGTTGTGGGGGTTGCGAAGCGAACAGAGCAGTCTGCATTGAATCCAGCATTCATTCATCTCACCGCAGATATAGATGCAGTCGATCTTGATGATCTTTCCGCTGGCGACTTGAATACAGGGACGCCGTTCAGAATTTTTGCGGGCTTTTCTGGCTGGTCTCCTGGACAACTGGAGGCGGAAATTTATTCTGAGGGCTGGATGATTGCTCCCGGAAACATCGATGATATTTTCGATGATGACCCAAGCCAATTATTCGGCAAAGTGCTCCGCAGGCAGCTGGGGGGACTCACAGAATATTATCCCGTTGCAGCCCTCGACATGAACTAGTTCTCGACTGAGCAACTGATCTGCAAGAAAAACGCTATGCTTTGGACACAATAATCGCAAAAGGGGGAAAACTATGGGAGAAATGATTACCTATCCAGCCAACGGACATGACGGAACTGGCTACCTTGCCCGCCCGGAGGGACAGGGGAATGGCAAAGCAGTCATAGTGATTCAGGAATGGAACGGTCTGAATGAACATATAAAAGATCTAGCCGATCGATTCGCTGGACAAGGATATATTGCACTTGCCCCCGATCATTACCATGGCGTGATTGCTGCCGAGCCTGACGAAGCAGGAAAAATGTTCATGGCGCTGAATATCTCGGAGACCGAGCAGGAACTCAGGGGCGGAATAGACATGTTACATGCCGAAACTGGCAACCCTGTAGGAGTTACAGGATTCTGTATGGGAGGGGCGTTGGCCTTGTTCGCAGCTTGCCAGAATTCAAACAAAGTCGGTGCTTGTGTAGATTTTTATGGTATCCATCCCAACGTCGAATATGATTGGGATTCACTGACCGCACCTGTGCTTGGACTTTGGGCTGAACATGACGATATGGTGAATCCACAACTAACAGGGTTTGCCGAAGCCTTGGCATCTAGACAACATAATTTCCATTTCAAGACCTACCCAGGCACAGCGCACGCCTTCTTCAATGACACCAATACTGAGGGGCATGACGTAGAGGCTAGTGCCGACGCATGGGAACTTACATTGGAATGGTTTGCAAGGTATTTGTAGTCTACGCTAGCTCCATTAAGAAAAGATACAGCGTAGCGCAGGAGCTCGATGACTAATACCAAGGACCGATCAATAATACTGATACTCGCTGCTGGTCTGATTGCACTGATCGGGCCAATCGTACGGTTCATTTTCCCGTTATTCGGTCTCGACTTGGGCACAATAGCGGAAACGACATGTTTTGGCATTGCTATTCTAGGAGCCGCGTTTCTATTGTCTTGGACAACGGAAGCAGCAGAGGTAGACATCTCTAAAGGTTTGGCCGTTGCAGTCTTAGCCTTCATAGCAGTACTACCAGAATATGCGGTCGATGCCTCCATTACCTGGCGGGCGGGAAAGGACCCCGAAGTTATAGGTCTCGCCGTCGCAAATATGACTGGGGCCAACCGGATACTAATAGGTCTCGCCTGGCCTATGGTGTTCTTCATTTTTTGGTGGTCTATTCGTAAGGCACGGACAATATCCAACCCAGAACACGAACAGATATCTCTCCAGATGCCTGGCTCCATTTCAATAGAATTATCCTTACTCATCGTGGCAACAATCTACTCCTTCCTTCTTCCATTAAAAGGCGGAATTAGTGTTATTGATGCCGGTATATTATTTTCGATATTTGCTTATTATCTCTATATCATTGGTCGGCAAGACCCTGAGGAGCCGGATCTTATGGGTCCAGCTCGATTGATAGGCTCGCTCCCAAAAACACAAAGACGGCTCTCACTCGTTATGCTTTTCTTATTTTCGGCCATCATAGTCATCACCGCTGCAGACCCTTTTGCTCAGGGACTAGAACACACCGGGGAAGAACTGGGTATCGACAAGTTCCTTCTCCTGCAATTTGTCGCACCGTTCGCATCGGAAGCTCCCGAGTTTTTGGTCTGCGGTATCCTTGCCGCACGAGGACATGCGGCACTTGGAATGGCAGCGCTAATTTCCTCGAAATTAAATCAATGGACTCTGCTCCTTGGAAGTCTACCCATAGTCTTCAGTGCCTCAACTGGTACCGTCACTGAGCTTCCATTAGAAGGTAGACAGCAGCTTGAGTTATTCCTTACAGCCGCTCAAAGCCTGTTTGCTGTGCTGCTATTTACAAATTTGAAACTGACTGTTCGGGGAGCGTTAGTCCTCATGGTGCTGTTTTTAGTTCAGGCAGTTCTTCCTTTCGATTCGGTTCGTCTAGCGGTTGGCATCTTGTATTTGATTCTGTCAGCTGGACTTATATTCCTCAGACGAAACGATATTAAAAGTCGTACAAAGGAATTTCTACGTGAAGCACGAGGCCAGACTCAGGGTTAGGTGATTCCTCATTCCTGATATGTGAAGATTGACCAGTTGAGCACTTTGCATGGTTTAATTGAAGAATGGACCAATCGGCATCTGGCTTCAACATTACAGATCAGGAATTTCTGCAAGGCTATTGGGAGACTACACTCTGGAAGCCACAGATCGTTGCTGACAACGTTCTGACAGGAATATACCTCGCAGATGCCTCGTATCGCTCTGCCCTTGCGGTCTTAATGCTTCAGGAATGTGTGGAATCTGCTAGAAGACTAGCTACTATCGTTCTTGGTCTAACAAACTCCTCCGGCAACCTGGCTCAATATCTCAGGGAACCGCTGGCTGGTGCAACCGGTTGGAGAAGTATGGTGGATATCATTGAAAACAGATCTAACGCCGAAGAGCTAATAGAAATGCTGCATCTCAACTTTCAAGCTGAGCAAAGTGTGAATGAATTACTAGATACACGAGGGCTGATTCATTACGCCGTTCCAGTTTCACTTTATGAGGCAGGATTACCAAGCGTAGTCATTCACCCCGCATCAAACGATAAGTCAGATCTTGTGCTGCAGAATCACGATCGAAACAGATCACCGGTTAGTGCGACTATACCCTTGGAGGAAGAACAAATTGTCGCACTTGGAGATGCTACCGGTGACTTTGTAACTTGGAGCAGAGATTTCCTTGGCGTATTCCTCGATATAGCGGCGAGTGAAAACTAAAATTAAGCCCTCGACCGCAAGGTAGACAAGGCTACACCGGCTGCAACGGATACATTCAATGAAGTGACAGTATCGCTGTGATTTTCTATACGTGTCAGCACGTCGCATGCTTCCCGGGTCAAACGTCTCAGTCCTTTTTCTTCATTTCCAAGCAACACAAGCCAAGGCCGATCAGCGTTCAGTGTATTCAGATTACTTTCTGCCTCTTCGGCCGTTCCAACAACCCAGACGTTCAAAGATTTAATGGTTTCAAGAGCCTTAGCAAGATTAGGTGGCTGACTCAAAGGTAAAGCTTCTAATCCTCCCGCAGCCACGTCGTGAGAAATTGAAGTGATTGGTGATGTGCGATCTCTTGTAATAATCATGCCGCGAGCTCCAAAAAACTGAGCGCTTCGAGCGATCGCACCTATATTCCGAGCATCTTGGACCCCGTCTACTCCTATCCAAATGTCTCCTTCTTTCGGATCACTAAACATTTTGCTTATTGATATGGAAATTCTCGGTTTGATATGCAGCTCCCCAGCCGAAAGTCGCACATCACTGGTCTGCAACGAGAATTCTCTCTGTACAATGTCGATCCCGTGGCTTTCCGCCAGACCAATAATGTCACTCCACACCCTGGACTGTGCGGCATTTTTTGACACACGCAGTTCATCCACATCAGTCGGACGAACCTTGAGAGCGGTGAGGATTGAATGGGGATTCCTCAGCTGAAGGGATTCACCAGCATCTATATGACCCGGCACTGATTTATGGGGCGGTTTTTTTTTGGCCCGGCGCTCACGCTTAAGCGGCACGAATCACGCTCCTTCTCTGAATCAGACGCTTGAATAGTGCAATACTAATCCACCTGTATTACTGGAAGCTGAAACACCGAACCCTCATCGATCACTGACGCAATTTGATTTTCGGGTATTGAGAATTCGGAAAGTATTTCCTTAGAGTGCTCGCCTATTATGGGAGCGGTACCTCGAGCGCGACTTTCAAGTCTGGAAAAAAATATTGGAGAGTCGACTGCTGAGACCATCCCAGCCACAAGGTCTTCCTGTTCGGTAATCATCTTCCGTTCAGCAAAGTGAGGATGCTTGGCCGCTTCAAATGCGGTGAGGCTTATTCCGTAAGGTGCTCCTTCGGAATCCATCCGATCAGCAATGTCACTAGAGCTTAATTTACCCACCCAATCAGACACTTGAGCATTGGCGGCAGGACCAGATTCTGGTATAGAGCTTTCATCTCCAGTCAGTGCTCTGGAAATCCTGGCCCAGTTACGTGCGTTGCCGATATTAATGGATATCATCTTGCCGTCAGCCGCTCGATGCAGTGGGTGACGAAATGACTGGTAATCCTCCTCTTTAAGTCCGTTGAGTATCGGCTCCATCACCGAATTCATCATTTGAAGCTGAGAGTCCATCAGGCTCACATCAACGACTTGTCCTTTACCGTCTTTCTCTCTGGAATACAACGCAGCAAGAATTCCAGAGAACGCGTTGGAACCTGTAACCAGATCCGCAACAGTGACCCCAGGGGCAAATACTTCGTCCGTGTTAGCCGCCTCCTGCTGCACCCACAGCCAACCGGCTTCAGCATGAGCAGTAGCACCAAATGCTCGACGCGACGAATCCTGCCCAAAGCCCGACAGTCCTGCATATATCAACCGAGAGTTTAGTTCCAAACACGCCTTCGGCCCGAATCCCAATGCATCCATTACACCGGGTTTGAAATTTTCCAATACTACGTCTGTTTTAGACAATAAAGTTCGGATAAGTTCCTTCGAAGCAGGCGCTTTCAGATCAATAGAAAGTGACCGTTTACCGAGATTATTAGTGATGCCCCCAGCTGTCCGAAGTGTCGCTGCCTGCTCTCTCGTGACAGAGCCTGTTTCATCGACTTTCACGTTAGGAATTTCATCGATTTTTATAACATTCGCACCTAGATCAGCAAGCATTCGAGAGCAGTAAGGACCTGCCACCACGCGAGTAAAATCTAGAACAACTATGTCCGAAAACATTTGGCTACCATCCTCTTCCGTAATTAGAGATAGCCCATTTGTTTCGCTTCGTGTGTCAGTTCGTCTCTGAACTGGGGATGAGCGAGTCCAATAATTGCCTTTGTGCGTTCAGGTATGCTTTTACCCTTCAACTGTGCAGCACCAAATTCAGAAACGAGATAATTAACTTCCATGCGAGGAGTGGTCACCACAGCTCCTGGTTTCAGAACTGGTACCACGCGTGAAAGAGTTCCACTTTTAGCTGTAGAGTAAAACGCTACAATCGACTTACCACCGGAGGAATCAAATGCACCACGTGCAAAATCATGTTGCCCTCCCGTACCGCTGTATTGCAACGTCCCGATCGATTCCGAACAACATTGTCCCGTGAAATCGACTTCGATAGTCGAATTCACGGATACCAACGAGTTGTTCCTTGCGATGTTCGGTGGAAAATTAGTATAGGAAACTGGCCTAGCTTCGATTACTGGATTGTCATCCAGAAAGTCATACATTCTTCTACTGCCGGCAGCGAACGCCCACAAAGCTTTACCTGGATGGAAAGTTTTGTTTGATCCTGTCGCTACCCCACCCTGTATGAGGTCAACCATGCTGTCCGTGAACATCTCGGTATGTATCCCAAGATCTTTATGGTTTTTCAGAGACTGAGCCACTGCATTCGGTACCCCACCAATACCTAGCTGGATCGTGGCTCCGTCCGGTACCATTTCAGCAATAATTTCACCCATAGCATCATCTTCATCATGACGGGCTGGAGAAAGCTCAGGAATTGGACTATTCTCCTCAACGATTGCATCTACTTCACTC
>DEAP01000066.1 GCA_002348225.1 Dehalococcoidia bacterium UBA2979 | reverse complement strand
CGACCAAAACAGGGGATAGCAATGCTAAAAGCAGAAGCATACATATCAAAAATCCCTGGCCAACAGCTACCAAGGCGATCGATCTCGAGACAAACAATGAAAGTCTGGAAATACCTCTCGTAAGTACATGATTCCAGATGAAATGCTCCGACGAGACAAATGCCACCGAGCTCGACACGCCCGACACTAACAAAATCACCGGCAGCAAAATAAACAAACTACTCCAAGTGACAACCTCAGAGGCAAGCCAATCCGATCTCACACCAATCGCCACCATACCCGAACCGGCAAGCACCGCGACTAGAAACGATCCCCGAACGTAATACGAGCGTCCATAAGTCAAGATTTGATATCTGGTGAGGATCGCGAATAACTGAAACTCTCTACTTCTCAAAGCATTCGTTATCATCAGTCGGTATCTTTCGCTGCAGGCAATTCTTTCTTTGGCTCACCCCTCAGCTCCGGCAGCGAAGACTGAGACCTCTCCCGCACGGGGGCGTTTATAAGAATATTTCTGACGGTCTCGCCTAAATCTTCTGTCTGCAAGCTCACACCACATAAGATAACGCCACTTTCCTCCGCCGCCTCCAAAATTACTCGAAGCATTTCTGTAAGGAACATCGCCTCATCAAACCTAATTACATACCGATCACCATCAAACTGGAACGCCAAAATGCCATCTGCAACAGGGCCCTCCAAAGCCGACTCAAAATGACTATGCAGGCCATCTATCTCTACAGCAAGGACATTCCTGCCCGAAAATCTCCTGACCAGCGACATAGGTCCGTCATACACAACCTGACTTTCTGAGAACACTACGAGATCCTGTGCCAATTTCTCAATTGCTCCCATTTCTCTACTCGTAATGAGAATCGCACTCCCTGCATCAGCAGTCGACTTAAGGAAATCTTTGACCCTGCCTTCCGCAAATACATCCATTTCTTTGATTGGTTCGCTCAACAGTAAAAGCTCCGGACTATGAATAGTCGCCCCAGCTAACGCAAGAAGTCGACGCTCAGGTATATGGAGGGAACCGCATTTCAATCCTAACGTCGCACCAATTCCTAAGCGCTCGGTAACTGACGCAATCTGCGACAAGGCTTCCCCGCGATTCATCCCAGACAAGTTAGCCATCAGTCTCAAGTATTCAAGACCGCTCATCCTATCTGGTATATGGATTTCTTCTGGCAAGAATCCAAACTGTGTTTGTGGGCTTTGCTCTGCTTTTAACCCAGCACCACCCCCACTGACAATCATTCCAGCATCCGGGGATTTCAAGCCGAGAATTAGTTCGAACAGCGTCTTTACTGTAAAAGAGTTTGAGGCGATCAATCCCTTGATCTCACCGGAACGAACAACGAGATCAACTGATGACAAGGCAACTCTTTCGGAGTCGACGACTTTGGTTAATTTCGCAGCCTCAAGTACTGGCGACTCTGCGCCGCTAAGACCCTCGCCATATCCAAACATCCCCGCTACCCTTGCTTATATATTGAATTTTCGTCAAGGAAATCCAATAAGCATTCCCTGAAATCGGCCCTCGCACTAGCGTAAGCACCATGTCCCGCCTCTTGGAAAATCTGGAGCTTCGAATTTCTGATATTCCGGCTCAGTATGACTGATCCTCCAGCTCCCGCAACCGTATCCTTTCCTGCACCAATCACCAAGACGGGCATGGCCAACCGCCCGATTTCACCAGTCAGAGGGTGTTCACGCATACCTGCAGTGGCGCGACATTGAGCAACATATGATGGTACCTGTACGTCAGGAACCGGCCTTTGGCTATTTTCACTAGCGGTAGAGTGACCCTCAAAGGCCGGTGCAATACTCTTACCGCCTAGTGCAGCTTCCATACCCACTCGAGCGATTTCTCCGCGCGCGTACCAGTTTTCCGAAGCCGCCACATTTACCTCGCTTGAAGTTGAATCAAGAACTAGCGCCGCGCATTTGTCTGGATAGTCCAAACCAAACCTTTGCGCCACAACACCGCCCCAAGAGACCCCGAAAATAATTGCCTGATCAACATTTAATTCATCTAGAAGTTTAGCCAGATCGGACGCGTAGTCAGGAAGTGAATATCTATTTGCCTGACCCGATCTTCCCAAGCCACGATTATCCCATGAGATCGTTCTGAAATGCCGAGCATACCAATCCATATCGTCACGCTCAAAGCGCTCTCCACTACCGCCCAAGCCATGGCAATACACATAAGCCAATGGCCCTGCTCCACGCTCCTCGTAATGTATCTCTGCTCCGCCAGTATTGAATTTCGGCATCTCTATTCACACCTCATCAGCTATTAATAATTCGGCGGGTAACTTAAACTCGACGGTCTCCTCTGCCACCACCACAGGCAGTATCCTAACAACGCCTCTCCCCTTAAGGTCCTCTATGATAGGGTCAAGCAATTCATCTGGCACGGAAGCGCCGGCTGTGAGCCCTACGACCTCAACGCCTTCGTACCAACTAGCATCGATATCCTCCAAGCCATCTACGAGATATGCCCGAACCCCCATTGTTCTTGCCACCTCTACTAGCCGCACGGAATTCGAGGAATTCTCAGAACCTACCACTATCACCAGGTCCGCGTCCCCCGCAAGCTCCTTAACAGCTAACTGCCTATTCGTCGTCGCGTAGCAGATGTCATTCCGTATTTCCGCGTCAGGAAATCGATTCCTGATAGCGTCTATCGTCCCGCGTGTATCCTCGACAGACAGAGTCGTTTGCGTTACTACAAATATTGGCTTATCGGTAGCCCTCAGCTTCGCAACGTCATCCTCGGAATCAACAACCGAAGTCCTCTCCGGAGCCTCGCCTTTAGTACCCTGCACTTCGTCGTGGCCATCATGACCAACCAGAAGAATATCGAAGTCCTCTCGAGCAGCTTTCTTTGCTTCTAGGTGCACCTTGGTAACAAGCGGGCAGGTGGCATCTATAACCCGCAACCCCCTACTAACAGCGTGATCGACAATTGCCGGATCGACTCCATGGGCGGAGAAGACGAGACAAGACCCATCAGGGACTTCCGAGATCTGATCTATGAAAACGGCGCCTCTGGCTTGAAAACTCTCGACCACATAGCGATTATGAACAATCTCATGGAATACGTAAACTTCTCCGTCAGCCTCTTCGAGCAATTGATCCAAAATATCGATAGCCCTTACAACCCCCGCACAAAAGCCCCGGGGCTCTGCAAGTAATAAGGTATGAGGCACAAGCTTGATCCTATCTTTTATCGTCTCTGTCTAGGAGTGAGGCGCCAGTCCCCAACCTTTGGGCAACTACGGCACTCCTCACAGCCTCCAAATCTATTTTACCCTCAGACACAACACAATTATCGATCAATACTACTGGAACTCTATCAAAGAACTCCGACTTCTCAGCAATTTGCTCCTTCACGATACGAATCGGTAATGTCCGGCCTAGTGCAATCAAAATCTGCTCGGCAACATCACAAAGGTGGCACGCATCTTTAGTCACTAAAATCACTTCGGTCCTGTATTGATCGCTTCCGTTTGACGTCATAGCTTACTCCTTGGCCAAGACGCAAATAGTGGCTGTGGCGGCATAATTGCACTGGACGATTTACGAAGAAACAAAATTGCGAGAGGCACAGACCCGACCAGCACTAACAGCGATACGAGCTGTGGCACCCGGATATCCAACAAAAAGGTCTCGCTCGAATCAACTCGCAGATAAGTCAGTGCAAATCTCATAATTGCATAGGAGTCAAGATACAAAAGAAAGGTGAGCCCTGGCCATTTCCATAGACCTAGCTTCCAGACTGCGAAAAAAAGAAGAGCGAGTATTCCAAGGTCTCCCAGCATCTCATAAGTTGTAGCAGGGTGGACTGGGGAATCGACCGAGCCATGATGAAGTACTGCGCACCTCAGTCCTGGGGATTGCGGGTGGGTGTATGTCACGCCAATTAACCAGTCAGTCATCCGGCTGCAATGTTCTCCATTAATCAGGTCACCCACTCGCCCTATACCCATTCCCAGAATCAATCCAAATCCAGCCGCATCCAAAATCGGTCTAAGGTTGATGCCCTTAATCAAGGCGAACAAAGTCGGTAAGGCAACTCCACCCAAGACCGCACCCCAAATTGAGATTCCACCCTCGGTGATAGCAAACCAGTCCCAAGCTGAATCCATGCGTTCGATATTTTCAATCACATACAAGGTCCGGGCCCCGATGATACCTCCAGGAATCCCGATCAATGCAAGGTTATATGCCTCGTCCGGATCACAATTAAGTGCAGTCGCGACCCTAACACCAAGCCAGACACCCAATAAAAGGCCTACGGACGTAAAAAAACCGTGCCAGGTTATCAACAATCCGAAGATTGTAAAAATGTTTGGATCCCAAGGGATTTCAATTACTAACAAGCTCTCTCTGCCAATCTCCAGCCGGAACTCTCCATTTATCTGGCCCCTGAAAATAGAGACTCGTAAAGAAATCGAACTTCTTCCGCCTCAAGCCCGGCACCCAAAAAGCTATCCTCGATTCGAACTTCAAAATGTAAATGGTTCTGAGTTCCCGGATTCAGTGCACTTTCTGGCGTTCCGGACTCCCCAACAAATCCAATTAATTGACCACCCTTAACTGCCACACCTACCTCGATGTCAGGCACGATACCACTAAGATGCGCGTATCTCGTCACAATCCCTTTCCCATGAGATATCCATACCTGCCTGCCTCTATAAAAATCCAGATCATTTACATCACCAGCGCCAGCATGGGCGATTTTTGCTGCCACTGCAGCAAATTCCTCTCGGGTAGGATCGGCGTAGTTTGTATCAGCCCTAATTACGACACCTGAATAAACTGCTAGAACCTCTGTTCCTGACTCCACTGCCGTACAAACGTCACCTTCGTAAAAATCAACACCTTCGTGTATCCCTTTCCGATATGGGCGAGGTGCATTAGGCATAACAAATGGGTTGGTCGGGAGGCAGACACCCCTGATTGGATACAGAAAGCCTCCAAGCGCCTCAGGCACAAGAAGTGTCGTTGGTTCTGTTGGGGTAGCCAACGGAGTCACAGACTCCGCTGCTACCTGTGTATCAGCGGGTGCTGCTGTTGCTGTTGCGGTCGTTATTACTGCGGTAGCTGCTGATGCCCCAGGAGAAGGGCTTGTTGGTGATGCGGTAACTTCACCGTGAGATTCGTTACCGAACCTTAGAAATTCTGAGTCAGAATCACAGGCAACTAAAAACAGCAAGAATGCAGGAATTAAAAGCTGCCACCCACTCCTGACCATTTACTGGAGACCTGCTCTTTCCACAATCGAACGCCTCGTCAGAAGGCTTGCCTTCTCCAAGGGTGACGACGAGCTCTCATTCACCAAAGTTTTATTTTGGCCAACCCTATGCGCAAAAGCTTTGTTCAGCAACCAGTCTAGCAGGTCAACATTTTTAGGAAGTACCGGTCCATGTAGATAAGTTCCTATACAAGAATTTGAAATCGCACCCTCTGTGGAATCGTACCCATTATTGCCATAACCCTGAAGAACACGCCCGAAAGGGGTGGCGTCTGCGCCCAAAAAGGTCTGCCCCGAGTGATTCTCGTAACCTACAACGGTGTCAAGTCCGGCCAATCCACTCTCAAGCACCACATCACCGACCATTCTGTATTGCAGGCTTTCGGGAACAACACTCACCGCATCAAATATTCCAATGCCCTCTAACAGACGGCCTTCGCTATCTCGGAACCAGTTACAAAAAAGCTGGAAACCTCCGCATACAGCCAGCATCGCAACCTGTTTTGTCGACCATTCACGTAGAGCAGGGCCTTTTGAACGCAGGTCACTTGCTACAAGGCCCTGCTCTCGATCTTGACCACCTCCTATTAAGACCAAGTCAGTTTCCTCTGGCAACTGATCCCCGATTGACACCTGAACCATTTCGGTTGCGATGCCTACTTCACTCGCCCTCGCCTCTATTGCCTGCCGGTTGCCTCGATCGGCATATACATTGAGCACATCCTCGTACAGGCTAACAATACGAATATTCGACGAATCTGTAGGACTTTTCGACATAACATAACCATACTAGAACAGCCTGTGCGAGGCTGGTAGTTCACTTCCAAAATGGCGCAGTGTCTGTTAGTTTGGCCACGATTGATCGGATCTCCAACATGGCGGTATAGCTTGCAATAATCTCCAGATATTCTCCGCCATCCATAGCGTCGAGGCTAGCCCTCATCGCGCCCCCTATATCATCGCAGGTCTCAATATTCTCCAAACCAGCCACTGTGGCTCGCAAGCTTAAGTCACTAGCCCGAAATCCTGAGACAGCAAGTGACCTATACCTGCCTCTAAGACTCTCGAAATTAGCATCATAAATCCATGACACGTCTTTCCCGTCTTGGACGTCGCTATTCAGCACAAAGAGCAGGTGTTGACGTTTAGCCTCTTTCACTATCAGCGCCTTGAAAATCTCGTCAAGCCCTCGAGGATTCTTTGCCAACCAGATCCTAATCACCTTGTCGTCATAGTGGAATTGTTCTTGCCGGCCAAACTTAGCCTTCGCCTGATTTACAGATCCCTCTACTACATCTAAATTAATATCCAGCTTGAAAGCGGCGGCGGCGGCGGCCAGCAAGTTGTAGGCTGGGTATTCGCCCAATTGCGGAACATAGAAAACACGCATTTCTGAGACAGGCCTAACTGATACCTCAACCGTAGTCCCAGCTTGTGAGCTTTCGAGGATCCGGCCCGTAACATCAGGTCTTGTCCGATGCCTACCGCACGAAGAGCAGAACCAGTCCCCTAGATGCCCGGAAAAACGTTCTCGGTATTCGACGATTGTCCCGCATACGCAAAACTCTCGATCTGTAGCGTAGTCGAAGTCTTTCCAGAAGGAAGGTTGCTCCTCCAGACCAAATGTTATTACATCCACTTCTGACTGATTTCCTCCTTCAACCAAAGGGAAAAGCCTTGGATCGTCGGCATTAACAACCAGCGCCTGTTCTTCGCCAGGTCTAGCTTTAGTGATTGATTTGACCCAATTGTCCAGAATACGATCGATTTCTCCATATCGATCTAATTGGTCACGAGATAAATTCAGAAACACTTGGACACTCGGGCGCATCGCTGTCGCCAGTTGTGGAACCACCGCTTCGTCCACCTCAAAAACTCCAGCTCTAGCACCACCGCCAAATGCTGACCCGAATAAAGAGCTTATATACGCCCCGGAAATTCCTCGTGCGATATTCGCACCTGAGTGATTAGACACAACTTTGGCCCCCTTTGCAGCGAGAATTTCGCTTATAAGGTTTGTTGTGCTAGTTTTTCCATTGGTCCCTGTCACGAAAACGAGATCAGGCTTCAAGGTACTACCAACGTGTTGGTAAATATCAGGCGCAATCACCTCAGCGATCAAGCCTGACACTGCTAATCCCCCACCTCTCCCGGTGAGCCTCGAGATAAGCATTCCAGCTGCTCCCAGCAGAATGCCCAAGGTAAGCCTCATATATCCAATCAAAACAATCACTCGCTAATCTGAACCGGCGTATCTCCGACTCTCGACACCCCAACTAGTGTAGCCATCAGAATTCACCATTAGGTCAGGGGATCACGAGGAGTTACAGAAATCAGATTGAATCTCTTAATTAAGAAATCAGATTGAATCTCTTAATTAACTAGCATCACTCTTGGTTGAGTCACTCTTGTCAGTGGTTTCGGACTCAGATTCTTCGTTAGAAGATTCGTCAGAGTCATCGGATTTAGCCTCGGTCCTGAACTCCCGAATACCACGACCCAACGCACCGCCGAGATCGGCCACTCTGCTCGCTCCAAAAAGGAGTGCAAGAATAACCAAAACGATCAATAGCTCCTGCCAACCAAGTCCACCGATCATGTGAGTTCTCCTCAATCACTGAAACAGAATCGTACACCAAGTACGGATCTAGTTCTACTCTAATTCTTACTTAGCTTTCAATCTTCATCTGTGTCGCCATGGTGCAAAATTATTAGACGGTCGTTACCACCATCAATAATTGCAATGTTCTGCTGCTCGTCGATCGACACCCCAATAGGCTTATCTAGTGAGTTGATCGACGACCCGGAGGAACAATCAGAGTTTCCCCAAAGTATCTGGCCTTGCCGTCCGGTCGGTTGTAGAACTACCGTATTTGAAGAGGCATTTGCAATCACAAGCCCGTGCTGTCCTCCCCAACTCAAAGAAATCGGTTCCTGGATAACGCTTTTTGCATTAGGTCCACATGTTGGGTAGTCGGAACTCCACTCCTTGAAATATTTGCTAAATTGCCCGGAGGAGCGTGGATCTTCGATCGATTCCCCGATCTCAATCCTGTTTATGGTCAGCACCTGCATGTACTCCTCATCGAAGGCTGTCGATGACTTAGACGGACCCGAAACCACTAATCCCTGAGGCGCTTCCACAACTGATGTCGCTCGGTCATTCACTGCAGAGACTAAATCCATTTTCCCGGATCCGGCATCAAATCGGTAAATCGCCGGAGGATAACTCGAGGTGATGTAAATCGCACCACTCTCTCCAATGATGAAATCGGTTGGAGTCAAATCGGTCTTAGTAGTTCTCCCGCTCATAGCGACTAGCCACTCATCACTAGCTGGGCTACGCCTCGTTAAGCGCCAACCGTTGTCCTCCTGGAGAAGCACCCATAAAGTGCCTTCATTATCGAAATTCACAGACGTCACCAATGGGTTACCAAAACTCGCGGTATCAATCGGGACTTCCGAGACTGAAGCGGTGAGAGCGTCGTTCTCTGAGGTATTTACCGAAATGAGTTTCAAAAACAAGGTTTCATCAGCCACGAGCCAGGCTGAAGACGCGATGGGGCGCTGTAAGCTGACGAAATCAGGCACAGCCACTACATCCTGAGCTCCCGAGAGTGGAAGGATTAGTGAGCGCTCCTCACTATAGTTTTTCGCAGAAAGTGAATGTGTTTTTGGTTGCAACTCCTCAGCCCTCTTCTGATCCAAATCGCCTCGCAACTTCTCAAATACAGCGGCCAACGAGTCAACAGCCTCGTCATCCAGCTCAGACTCAGAAAACAGTATGTCTCCCGAGTCGTTCAATATGACAACTTTGTATTCAACCACAACCTCTGGCGCCTTGATCTCCTCAGTTTGTATTGGCTCATTATTGAATATATCCAGCACTGATCCATCCGAAATCCGAGGCAGAAACAAAAACAATATAACGAACCCAGAGTTAACCAACGAAACAATTATCCCTGCGAGAAACCACCTGGCTGAACTATCCATACTGCCTCCAGAGATAACCGTTAGATTGTATCTCCATCTGCCGATCCTAACAGCAGAAACTTGCTTTTACTCTGTGTGAAAACACTAGCCGTGTTAAAATGTAGCGACGCGCCGTCGGGGGTCTGGCGTTCTGGAACTGGAGCGGACTGATCGTTACTACTAAAAAAGCAAAATCTACCTCGGCGAAAGCAAAAACTTCTGACTACGGCGCAAAGGATATCCGCATACTTGAGGGCTTGGAAGCTGTCCGAATGCGACCCGGAATGTACATTGGAAGTACTGGACAGACTGGCCTTCATCATCTGGTGTACGAGATAGTCGATAATGCTATTGACGAGGCGCTCGCGGGTCATTGCGATCAAATAGAGGTGATCATTGAAGAAGATGGTCATGTGGTTGTTATCGACAATGGTCGAGGTATCCCGGTAGAAAAGCACCCAGGCACTGGTCTCTCTACTGTAGAAACCGTGCTCACGACTCTACACGCCGGCGGAAAATTTGAACCAGACTCGGATAATGATAGTGACCAAACAGAAAATGACGAAGGCGCGTATCGGTTCTCTGGTGGGCTTCACGGAGTAGGGGCGTCGGTGGTGAACGCCCTGTCCGAGGAACTTGAGGTAGAGGTCAGGCGAGACGGGGCGAACCATTACCAGCGTTACGAACGTGGGATTGCTGCATCGAAACTCACAAAACGTAAAAATCCAACGCTCCCTGGATCCTCGGAAAGCGGGACAACCATTCGATTTCTTCCTGACTCGGAAATATTCACCACTTCGGCACCCGTATTAGAAGAAGACATCAGCGAAGACGAGAATACAATAATGTCGGTCGATGGCTTTGACTTTGAAGCCCTAGCGGCTAGATTCCGTGAGATGGCCTACCTAACCGGGCGAATACGGATTGGAATAAATGACCGGAGAAATGGCGGGCAAGAGCGCTGGTTCTACTTCGATTCCGGAATCAAAGCTTTCGTTCAAAAAATGACTTCGGCAAGACAGGTACTTCATCCGGAACCAATAGTTATCCGTAAGAAAGATAAGGTCGAGTGTGAAGTCGCACTGCAATACACCGACAGTCACCATGAATCCGTCCATTCCTTTGTAAACGTGATCAGGACAGCCGATGGCGGATCGCATGTTGCGGGATTTAGATCGGTACTAACAAAAGTTCTGAACAATTACGCGAAGTCCGCAAAAATCATCAAAGAAAGCGACAGCAATCTCTCCGGGGAAGACGTGCGGGAAGGTCTTACAGCTGTGATACATGTTTATCACCCAAACCCTCAGTTCGAAGGGCAAACCAAAGGGAAGTTAGGAAATCCCGAGGTCAAGGGCCTAGTGGAGTCAGCTATTAGCGACTCCCTGAGAGCATACCTAGAACAAAACCCTTCACATGCAAGGAAAATTGTTGAAAAGGCACAAAGGGCTGCTCAGGCACGTGAAGCCGCTAGGCGAGCCCGCGATCTCGTTCAGCGAAAAGGATTACTTGAGGGGTCAAATTTACCTGGAAAGCTGTCCGATTGCTCGACAAAAGATCCAGAACAAGCGGAAATTTATATCGTCGAGGGTAACTCAGCGGGAGGCACTGCCAAAAGTGCTAGAGATCGTCACACCCAAGCAGTTCTTCCTCTCAGGGGGAAGGTCCTAAATGTTGAGAAGGCTCGACTCGACAAAATGCTCAAAAGCGAGCAAATCCGCAACCTAATAACTGCTCTTGGCACTGGATTCGGGAATGAATTTGCCGTCGATAAATTAAGGTACCACAAGGTCGTCATCATGACAGATGCTGACGTTGATGGAGCGCATATTCGAACTCTCCTTCTCACATTCTTCTTCAGGCATATGCCGGAACTGATCGAAAACGGATATTTGTACATCGCCTTGCCACCGCTCTACATGGCCAGTCACGGACGCACCAAATCATGGTTATGGACCAATGCAGAACGAGATAACTATCTTGCTCAGCAGGGAGATACTAAGGTGAATCTCCAGCGATATAAGGGCCTTGGTGAAATGAATGCTGAACAGCTCTGGGATACTACTCTAAATCCTGAAACCCGATCACTAAATAGAGTCCAGGTCCAAGATGCCGAATTGGCAAACGTCGTGTTTGACGAGCTAATGGGAACCGAAGTACCGCCACGTAAAGCTTTCATAATGAGAAACGCCGCTGAAGCTACCTTAGATATCTAGCTTTCATAATCAGCCCTCAAGGCCAATGATCGACTCGAGACCGACGATGAAATCAGAGCTTGCTAGAACCTCTTGAACACCGAGAGTCACGCCCGGAAGGAAAGAATCTCTTCCAATAGAATCATGCCTAATTGTTAATTTCTGTTCAACATCACCAAAGATTATCTCATGCGAAGCGACGAACCCCGGGAGCCGGATTGAGTGAATCCCGATCCCGGATAATTCCCCCGAGCGGGTCCCATCGATATGAGTTAACTGAGGCCTATTGAATTCAAAATCGCTACCTCGCCCAGTGCGCATTGCCTCTGCTATTGCCAATGCTGTGCCCGAAGGAGCATCCACTTTGCCTTCATGATGCAATTCGATCAATTCCGCTCTCTCAAAGAATCGAGAAGCGATTTTAGCCAAGTGCTGCAATACCACAGCTCCAATCGCGAAATTAGCGGCGTAAAGGCCTCCAATACCTGCTGACTCACACAGCGCTCGCATCTCTTTCAAATACTCGTCATCGAGTCCCGAAGTGCCTACTACAGGCCTCACACCGCTTGAGACAGCAGCGTCAATCACTACTGGTGCGAAATCCGCATGGGTAAAATCAACCAACACATCTGGTCTAGTAGCTTCGATGACCGGTTGTGGCAATTTCGACCAAGGGATACTCTTGCCTTCGACAACTTCCGAAGTTCCTTCGGGAGAATCTGCGAGTGGTGACACCAAGCCTACAACTTCGAACCCATCGACTTTCTCCAAGCCTTGAGCAAGCATAGTCCCCATTTTTCCATCACCGCTGATAACTAGTTTCGCCACAATTCGCTCCCATTAAAACCGTTCACTTATCTGCCTACTTCCTCAATCGGACAAGTTCGGAAACCATCGCCGATATCTCGTCGATTAGAAAGGTTAATCCATCACTCACACGCCCGCTTACCCTTCCTCGCTGCAGTACGGTGAGGTTTGCCATAACCCCCTCTAACTCCTCGCCGTCTCTGACCACCGACCGGATAGAAAACAGAGTTGGTTCGACAAGTCTGGATAATTCACCATCGTTGGAAATATCCGGGAACTTGTATTGCCTCGATGGACTCCAATCACCTTTGGTGCCCGATGGAATTTCCCTTATGGTCGCACCATGGGCAAGCTTACCTTTGTGTATCGCTTCTTCCAAGTCAACGCCGGTATAGAATGCAATGGCTACGAAGTTAAATGGCGACTCATCATGAAGCCAAAATCTCCCGCTAGGAAAATCCATACCTGAAAAAGGCCTGAAATATCGAATCGGAAAAATATCGTTCAAAGCATTAACCACTAACAGTGGATCTGTGGCCTCCACCACTAATTGGATCTCATCGTATCCATCATGGCTTCCTTCAGCCAATGACCCAGCAATCGCGATCCTCTTTACTGACTCGAGCGATTGAAATGTCAGTACAAGTTCCTCAAATATCCGTTTTGGTGATGATACGTATGGGAACAAAAGAGCTTGTGCACGATCAGGTTGCATCACAAAGCCCTGTTCAAGTGGGTCAAACTACCCCAGGACAAGTTCATGTTTAGCCAATTCAAGATCCACCTGATCCTTGGCTATGCTTGAAAGACTCGTCAGAGGCAGTCGTGTTGGGCCGGCGGTTAGGCCGGCGACCTCACAAGCATACTTAACCGGGATCGGATTGCTTTCTATGAATAGCATATTAATGAGCGGCATCAACTCATGATGGATCGCGGCTGCCCCGGCATAATTACCAGCAACCGAGAGCTCAATTTGACGTCGAATTTGAGGCGACACAATATGTCCCGCGACCGATACAACACCATATCCGCCCATCGCCATAACCATCAGCGTGTCAGTGTCGTTTCCAGACCAGACTTTGAAATTATCAGGAGACCCCGCAATGATTTCTCCGATTTGCTCCATATCATTAGACGCCTCCTTGACCCCTACAATATTTGGAACTTCTGCGAGTCGTAGAATGGTTTCGCTGGAAATGTTCACCGCGGCTCGACCAGGGATGTTGTAAAGCATGCACGGAAGTGTTGTCGCGTCTGCTATTGCCCTAAAGTGCTCTATCAGTCCCTCTTGCGTGGGCTTGGAATATGCAGGTGCCGTTAGCAAAACGCCATCGAGACCAAGCTCTTCAGCCTTCTCAGTGAGAAATAGAGAACGTCGATGATTGTTGCTCGTTGCACCAGCTATTACTGCTATATCAGAGCCTACCGCTGATTTCGTTGCACGCCACACGGCTACTGTTTCTTCGTCCGATAAAGACGGCGCCTCGCCCGTGGAGCCAGTGGAAACAATACTCTGCGTCCCTGCTTCAACGAGAGCTGCTGCTAAAGCCCCAGTACGCTCAAGATCGACTTCGCCATTGACATCCATCGGTGTCACCATCGCCGTGATCAGTCTGCCGAACTCTGCAGCCACACTTACCCCCTTTTGCATAAACCTTAAATGGCTATATCAGCCTACGGTATTCTAACTCCTCATAGATAATCATGCCTTAACGTTACCAAAATTGGCGATACTCCGCCAAACATACTCCATACCGTGTATGGTTCTAGATGAAGCTAGGGCAAATATAGCCCTACGAGGGGAGAGACCATTATGCCATTTACTACCCGTGCCGCGGTGCATGTGAAGCATGGCCAGCCATTAGATGTAACCGAAATATCCTTGCCTGATCCAGGACCGAATGAAGTTGTAGTGGAGCTGTTTGCTTCGGGGATATGTCATAGTCAACTGCATCAAATACACAATCCAGACACGCCCACCCCAGCGTTAATGGGGCATGAAGCTACTGGGCAAGTGATAGCCCTCGGAACCGAAGTAACTCATGTCCGTGAAGGACAACGGGTGATGTTGACTTGGGTGCCACGTGATGTCACCACAGAGACAGGCCGTGACAGAAACTTTTCTCGAACTTCGTGGTCCTTAGACGGAGAGGAACAAAACGGACCAAACATATATACCTGGGCAGAGCATGTTTTAGCTCATCAGCAAATGGTTCTTCCACTCGACGAAGACGTCGACACAGACGTCACTGCCATCGTGGGCTGTGCGACTGTCACGGGTGTAGGCGCAGTACTCGGATCAGCAAAAGTGCCCGCTGGGTCGACCGTGGCCATTTATGGTGTTGGTGGTGTTGGGATAAATGCAATTGCGGGGGCCAAAATAGCAGATGCTTCACGCATCTTTGCCGTCGACCTATCAGACGAGAAGCTAGAGTTTGCCAAAGAATTTGGTGCAACTGACACTATAAATGCCTCAGAGGTTGATCCGGTTGAGGCAATCGTCGAACTGACCGGTGGAGGAACTGACTTTGCCTTTGATGCAATAGGTTATGAGATCACTATGCGGCAAATACTAAATACGGTCAGGGCCGGTGTACTTGGTGCAGGCGACAGAGGTGGTACTGCTGTACTAATCGGAGTCCCACAAACCGACGCGACAATCGATGCTCGCGCATTGCTTACGGGTGAACGGAATTATATCGGTTCTCTCGGCGGATCCAGTCACCCGATGACCGACTTCAAACAATATATCGACTGGTACAAACAAGGCGCCCTTCCACTGGAGAAAATGATCAGTGTAAAATATGATGGCCTCGACTCAATAAACGAAGGCATCGAAGCACTTGAATCCGGGAATATATCCGGTCGCAGCATCATGATATACAAAGGCACTTAAGACCTAAGGCGGCACGCAAAATGTTAGATCAACAATTCCCGATGAGTGGGAAAATTATGAAGCTTTGCATCATAATTGTGCCGCGTGATGATTCCGACAGGTTGTCAAAAATGTTGTCGGACGCTGATTTCCACTCCACCAAGATTAGTTCAAGTGGCGGCTTCTTAGGAAAGGGATCCTCCACTATTTTCTCGGCAGTTGATGAATTGCAGCTCGGTGATTTAATTAGTTTGCTCCGCAAGCATTTTCCTGAAACCGTAGAGTCGGTCCCAGCATCGAGCTTGCCATTTACTTCGGAACCAGATCTCCCCAGTACACAGATGATTGATATTCGTGTCGGCGGAGTAGTGGTTTTCGTAGTCCCACTAGAGGCGTTTGGCGCAATCTAGGAATACCACATCATGACCAATGTTGAACTCGTAATCCCTGTATATAACGAAGAAGGTATCCTGGAACAGTCCATACGTACTCTGCAGGGTTGGTGTGCCGGTCAGCCTGAGTACTCGTGGAATATCGTTATTGCTAAC
>DEAP01000014.1 GCA_002348225.1 Dehalococcoidia bacterium UBA2979 | reverse complement strand
TCTGACAGCTGACTTAAGATCGCAGCCGGAATCGCCCCGATGCCCGTTTGAATGCAACTCCCATCAACTATCAACTCTGAAACCAACTCGCCAATGCGAGTAGCTGCGGGATCTAGATTGGGCAGAGGCACCTGATGGAGCGGTCTGTCAGAGTCAAACAAATAGTCAATTCTTCCTTTATCAATAGGAATAGATCCGAATGGTGCGACAAAAGAACGATTGAGCTCGGCAATCCAGACCGACGCTGATCGCAACGCCGCCTCAATAAAATCGACATTCGGACCCAGTCTCAAATTCCCATGCTGATCATAGGCCACTTGAAACAAGACCACGTCGACTCCTTGCTTAAGATAGTCATAGACAGATCGCATCTGCATCGGCAAAAAATGTAAGCGAGACGGGTCGGCTTGCCTCAGCGAAGGGGTCATAAAAAACGTGGTTAAGTTTGATGTTTCACTGAACTGGGTGAAATCAATAGTATTGAATCCTGCCAGGGGAAATTGAATAAATTCAAGATGCTCAGGTAGCTCCATGGATTGCACTTCAGCCAGCAGTGCTGTTGGCTCGTTACTGCTACCCGCGACGAAGATTCGCTGATTCGGTTTAAATAAGTCTTTCATAGATCAAACCGAATTTAATCTAAAACGTAAGTACGCATAAGCACCAAAATAGAAGCTCGGGGGAAACCAAAGTGGCCATAGCGCTCTCATGGTATCGTCTCCCAGTGGTATCGCCAGGTAGCCTTGGCGAAAGATAATGAATGCGATCGCCAGAATCATGCCACTACCGAAAGCCATATAAAGACCCAATCTAAGGGAAAAAGTGGAGCAAATAACGCCCCCCACGAACCCTCCCAAAATCGCCGGCAGAAGCACGTCAAACAACGAGGCCGGCGCACCTATCATTGTCATCACGCAAAGCCAGACAAAGACCGCCGAACTCATAGAAACAATGGATCTCAAAACCAGAAGAACGGTCAACGTATTCCCTCAAGAAATAGATCATCATAACGCGTTTCCTACACGAGCAAAATTAGGCACTATTGTCATCGAAAGATAAAGATACCATGAGAATTTATACTCACTCAAAATGCATTGATCACCTAGTTCCAGAGGGGCATTCAGAGCGACCGGATCGACTTACTCATCTGCTGGCGCATCTTGAACAAACAGGCATCGCCAGGGAATTACCCTACTTTGAGGCGAGTCCTATCAGTAAAGAACGCGCTTTACTCGTGCATAAATCTAAACACATGGAAGAGCTCGATAGGTTGGTTCCGGAACAAGGACTGGTTCCAGCTGATCCTGACACCTGGGTGAGCCCTGAAAGTAAAATCGCTGCGGAGCTCGCCGCTGGCGCGGTTTTGGACGCAACAAACTCAATCATACGAGGGGAAGATAAACGGGCATTTTGCGCAGTCAGGCCCCCGGGGCATCACGCTGAAATGACTGGCATGATGGGATTTTGTTTACTTAACAGCATCGCAATTTCCGCCGCTTCTGCACTTGAACACCAGAGCATAAAAAGAGTCGCCATACTCGACTTCGACGTTCATCATGGCAATGGGACCGTGGATATCTTCAAGGATGACCCTCGAGTTCTTGTTTGTTCAAGCTACCAGGATCCCCTCTACCCCAATCGCTACTTTGACCTGGTGAAATCCAATATTATCAATACACCACTAGTTGAAGGCACCCACAGCCAACAGTTTCGCTCAGCCATATCGGATTCTTGGCTACCCGCGATCGAATCTCACCAACCGGATTTAATCTTTATTTCGGCAGGGTTCGATGCCCACGAACTGGATCCCCTCGCTCAGATCAATTTATCGAAAGACGACTTCACCTGGATTACTAATGAAATAGTCACTCTCGCCAATGCCCATTGTGAAGGCCGCATCGTGTCTGCCTTAGAGGGCGGATATCACCTGGAGGCCCTCGCCGAGAGCGCTCAGTGCCATATCGAGTCCCTTTGCGAATGAATAACGATGCGATCTCATCGAGTTGGACTCGGACCACCTCCATCACAGTAGAGGCGCTCTCCTGTCAGATAAGAATTCTGATCCGATACAAGAAACCTCACCACATTGGCCACGTCATCGGGCTTACAGACTCTACCAAAGGGCATTCCTTCATCTAAAGACCGTATGTTTTCAACTCCCTGAGTAGCCTTAACCAATCGTTGACCCATTTCAGTATCCACTAAACCCGGAGCTACTATGTTGACTCTAACGCCGTTTATTTTCTCTTCTTTAGCTAGCGTATACGCAAGCGCTTCCATCGCCGTTTTACCCATATTATAAGGCGCTCCATGACTCCCCAAAGAACGGGTTGCGACACTCGAAATCATGATGATATCGCTTCGCTCTAAAGTCCTCATGCCGGGAAGAACCAATCGAGATAAGTAATGCGGACCGAAAGCATGGGTTGCCACGACACGCTGCAGTTCTGCAGCATCTGTGTCAGCCACCATTCTACCGCGGCTGGCTATACCTGCGTTATTTACGAGAATACTAACGGGACCAAGATCATCCAAAATTTGGTTGACCATTAACTCGTCTTCCTCCAGATCATCAACACTTGCTTGGTAAGCCTTCGCTC
>DEAP01000107.1:26082-50394 GCA_002348225.1 Dehalococcoidia bacterium UBA2979 | reverse complement strand
TTATTCCAAGCACCACCAAGGTGACCATCGCAATTCCGAACGGCACACCAATTAGCCCTACTACGATTCCACCCGTAATAATTACGCGGTCGAATTGTGACGGAAGTGGGAGACGATCAAACATTGTGCAATCTATCCCTCTGAACTTTTCGATTCGTCTGTTGCTTCGGGTTTCTCATTTATCTCCTCGTTAGTTTGCCCTAAGACAGGAACCCACTCGTTGATGTTGCCATCCCTGCTTTGGGACAATAATTGCTGGAGATCCATTACCAAATCTTTACGATCGTAAACAGAGGTCTCATGACCCTCCCACGTATTATTCATTGCAATCGCATCAAAGTTACAAACTTCGACACAAATGTTACATCGCATACAGCGCGCATAGTCAATCCAGAATTTATCTATAATTTTTCGCCTCGAAGATGTTCCATCGAGACTCTTATGGTTCGGATTATCTTTCATCAAGACAGTCATACACTCAACTGGACATGCTCTCTCGCAAGCGTGGCATCCAGTGCAAAATGGCTCATCTATCTCCGTATCCCAAAGTAGCAGTGGGAATGCACGATCAGTCTCGGGAATAGGCTTGTGGTAGTCAGGGTAGTTCCGAGTCACTGGTCCTCGTAGAAACACCTGAAAGGTTCTCGCCATACTCTTAGCTATACCTATCATCAGTTATCACCCTTCGCTTTCTTGCACTGCAAGTACTCGCGCTAGCTTACGACGCGGTTGTAAAGGTCTTCGGGCTATGCCATCAGTAACCCAGAACAATGCGCCTAGGAGCGCAACACCGGTAACAAGCAATACCACATGCGGCAGGTCATAAACCAGAACTAGACCATTAATCATAATTTGGAGGAAACTGAAAGGCAGAAGCACTTTCCAGGAATAACCCATAAGTTGGTCTATACGAAGCCTCGGTACTGAAGCTCGCACCCAGAATATGAGGAAAATAAACAATCCCCCTTTAGCCGCCGAAATCAATATCTGAAATGGCAGTCCTAGTTCCTCACCAAAAGGCCACGCATAGCCTCCTAAAAATACAGAAGATCCGACAAATGCCATAATTAGCATTCCTGCGTATTCAGCAAGGAAAAACATGGACCACCGAATTCCTGAATATTCAACAAACGGGCCACCTACTATTTCGCTTTCACCTACTGGTATATCGAAAGGTGTTCTATTGAGTTCCGCCAAGGCAGCAACGAAAAATATAAAAAATCCTAGCGGTTGCCATACCAAGATAGGCACTGTGTCTTGGAATTCAACAATGCGATCGAGCTGAAATGAGCCCGCTATCATTGCTGCTGATAACAATGCTAGTACAAGAGGAAGTTCGTACGAAATTCCTTGCGCGGCGGCTCGAAGAGCACCAATTATCGCGTATCGGTTATCAGAACCCCAGCCGGCCATAAGCCAGCCAACGATGCTTATGGACGAGATCGCTACAAAATACAAAATTCCGAGCTCGAGTATCCTCACGTTCCAACCCTGTACCCAAGGCACGATTACGAACCCTAAGAAAATTGGAATGAATACAAAATATGGTGCAAGTTCAAAAGTCCAAGGATCAGCGGCCGCTGGTCGCAAATCTTCCTTCCCGACCAACTTCACAGCGTCCGCTACCGACTGCAATGTACCCTTAGGCCCAGTCCTTTGCGGTCCTATTCGTTGGTGGAATCGAGCGAGTATTTTACGTTCAGCGTATATCAGACCCATGACTACGACGGTCATGAAACCGACTATGATCTGCAGCCTAATGGCTGCGTCTGCCCACGGATTAAAAGATAGTCCGAATAATTCAACGCTCATTAGCGGTCCACCTCGCTCAACACAATATCGATTGAACCCAGAATGATAATCGCGTCAGCAACATATTGGCCGACAGTAAGCTCTGTCAATGCCTGCAGGTTAGATAGGCAGGAAGATCTCACCTTAAGTCGATGAGGTCTGTTTCCACCTCGACTGACCATGTAAACCCCATATTCGCCTCGAGGTGCCTCTGTTCTAACATAAACCTCTCCAGGAGGTGTTCGGAGCATACGCGGCATTTTCTCGGGAAGTATCGGCCCAGCCTTCAAGTGGTCTAGACATTGTCGGATGATTTTTACTGACTCGCGCATTTCCAAAAGTCTGCAATAGTAACGATCGAATACATCACCATATTCCCCGGTGACAACATCCCAATCCAGTTGATCATATTTTAGGTACGGCTGGTCTCTACGAATATCCATATCAACGCCCGATGCCCGCAAGCTCGGACCACTCATGCCCAGTGCAATTGCTCTTTCGGCACTTATCGCACCTACTCCGTGAGTCCTGGCGACAAATATTTCGTTTTCAGTGAGCAAGCTATCAAAATCCGAAATTCCTTGTTCGGCTGACTGCAAAACTTCATTGACCCGTTCAACGAAATTAACGGGCACATCCCACGCCACACCGCCAGGTCTGAAATATGCATACATCATCCGGTCACCTGAGACCTCTTCGAAAAGATCTATGAGTGTCTCGCGCTCACGCCACGCATAAATAAACGGAGTACCAAATACTCCTGTATCAACTCCAAAAGCCCCCATAAACATAAAATGACTCGATAATCGGTTGAGCTCAATCAGGATCATTCTGATCCACTGAGCTCGTTCAGGTACTTCAAGATCTGCCAGCGCCTCTACGGCCATCACATACGAGAGTTCTGCGTTAAACGCAGCTAGATATTCAGTCCGGTCCATGAACCCAATACCTTGCCGGAAATCCATAGTTTCACAGAGCTTTTCAGCCCCTCGATGCAGGTATCCGATATATGGGATGACATCCTTGACGAGTTCCCCATCAACAGTCATAACCATACGAAATACCCCATGAGTTGAAGGGTGCTGTGGTCCAACATTGAGCAAAAGGTCTTGTGTCTCAAAGTCACCAGCCGAAACATTGGATTGGGTCACTATTTCAACCATTTAAGCGTCCTCCCCCGAATATCCCATTCCTTCACCTTGAAGAACCTCGATCTCAGCGAGTGGATGATCCTTGCGCAGAGGGAATGAATCTGTGATCTCCTCAGGCATGAGAAGATTACGGGGGTCGGGATGCCCGAGGAACTTTATTCCGAACATTTCAGCCGTTTCCCGTTCAAGCCAGTTGGCAGCCGGCCATACCTCAGTTACCGAAGGCACTTCCAGAGAGTCGTTATTGAGGAACACCTTAAGAGTTAGGTCATGCTTTTTGTTTATTGAATACAAATGGTACACAACCTCCATGCCTTCATCCATATTATCCACAGCAGTTATAGATCGCAGATAGTCAAACATCGACTCTTCATCATCCCTGAGCGCAGCGCATGCCGCTGCGACTTCTCCGGCCTCTACGCTTACGATGACATCCATGTAACCCAATTCACGAGTAACGCCTATACCCAGCAAGGCGTTATCGATTATTGACCATATCTGGTCATGGTCGCCCACTTGAGCGTTGAATTGTTCCTCTTCGCTCTCGGTGGTCATCTACCTTGGACCCCTCGTTCTTCCATAATGAGCTCCTGTAAAGCAATGAACGAATCGAGAAGGGCCTCCGGTCGTGGGGGGCATCCAGGAACATACACATCCACAGGAATGACTTTATCAACCCCTTGGAGCACACGATCGTATCTCGTATATGGACCGCCATTAGTTGCGCAGGCCCCCATTGAAATAACCCACTTTGGCCCGGGCATCTGTTCGTATAAAAGCTTCACCGCCGGGGCCATTTTCTTGGTTACCGTCCCGGCCACAATCATTACGTCAGATTGCCGTGGAGATGGCCAAGGGACGATACCGAATCGATCAAGATCGTAGTGAGCCATATATGTCGCAATCATCTCGATTGCGCAACAAGCTAAACCAAACGTCATCGGCCACAAAGATGATTTCCGTGACGCTCCTAAAAGCAGATCGAGTGGAGCCTGAATAACACCAGGTAACACCTGTTTATACAAGGCTTTACCAGGGACAAGTTGAGAAGGAGTCAGTAACGGTGCCTCGAATGGATGTTCCGATGGTATAACTGGTATATCAGGTAGCAGGTCCGGCGTAGTTGCCGGCGCCTCTGCCGGGACAGCTGCAGGATTGGCTGGTGTTATCGCCACTGGAGGGCTCCTTTCTTCCAGGCATACCCGAGAGATAATGCCAATATCGTGATGAATAGAACCATCGTCCAATAAGCGAAAGCGCCAATACCCAAAAAGGACATCGCCCACGGGAATATAAAGACAGCTTCCACGTCAAAAACAATAAAGAGAATCACGTAAAGATAAAAGCGCATACCTATGTTGGTAGATGCACGTCGTATCGGCAGCATTCCGCACTCATAGGTGGTCAATTTCTGTCGTTCTTTGGAAAACGGTGCGAGGAGTCTAGATCCGATTAAGGCCGTGAATATAAGAATGAAACCAACTACCCCACCAAGTAAAACTGGCAAATAATTCACATAAAGTGCAGTTTCAGAATCCATCAGAACCAAAACCTCTTTCCTTATCTTGGCTCCCGAAAATTAACATCGCCCGAACCGTATGGTCAATTTGTGCGGCAGACCTGTGAATTCTATCAAAAATTGTCGTCAGAAGACATAGTCAAACCTTTATGAACTTTCGCTTCTGACCTTAACTAGCAAAACACCTGAATGTTTATTAATCACATCAGCCAGGGCGCCCGTCATCACCCAGTCGTTAGATCTTTTCGTATTGACTCTATAGCGGCCTCAATGTGGTTGTCTTCTATGAAAGCCGCCCCTTCCTGCTCGCGCAAACTAGATGCACGCTGCAATATCAATGCACGAGGCAAGTCTGCTGGTGGTTCAATGCCCCAAGCTGTCAAGGTAATCAGAACCCCATTAGGATCCTCCAGAAACACCAATCGTTCAAAACCTCGGCTAATCTGCTCAGAGCCCTGAATTCCTGACCTCGACATTTCATCCCACATATTGTCCATCTGCTCGAGCGATATATTGAATGATAAATACTGCATCGAACCTACACCGGGCGTAGCCTCTGAAATATTCACCGAACCAGGAGACCTGGGACCTACTAACTGAATAAAACTGTCGCCACCGCCGGTGTACAGAATTGCCACAATAGATTCCGGGTCATCGCGATTCGGTTCAACATACAGAGGTTTCAGACCAAGTCTCTCATAAAATTTAAGCGACTCCTCCATATCCTTCACAATTATTGCCGGATAATTTATTCCTAAAGTTTGCACCATTTGAAATTTCCTTCAGGTTTGATTCATACTTCAACGAAAGTTACCAAGTCACCAGCAACGTTAGCATTGATAGTAAGTTTCTTGCGTCTTGCGTCCTAGGCTTGACGGTGGGTGCAGCTAACAAGAGACTAATAATGCGCATAAAGCCGCAATATATTCAAGATGGACGCTGATACATTTCAAAACCGAACATGAGCAAAATATCCACTTTCTTTTCAGACGAGTCACAGATGTCCACAGCCTATGACGCGGCTTCGGTAGAGGGGAGAATATATAGCTGGTGGGAAAATAATGGTTTGTTCGCGCCACAGAACAAAGGGAATGACCCGTTCACGATAATAATGCCGCCGCCTAATCTAACCGGAGAACTTCATACCGGTCATGCGTTAACAGCGACTATTGAAGACTCCCTCACACGGTGGCATCGCATGCTGCAGCATGACACGCTGTGGTTGCCAGGTGTAGATCATGCGGCTATCGCCGTGAATGCAATCATCGAGAGACAACTCAGAGCTGATGGTTTATCCCGTCACGATATTGGAAGACAAGCGTTCCTCGAGCGAACATGGGAGTTCGTCAATGAAAGTAGAAGTAAAATCAGTAGTCAACATAAACGACTCGGGGCTTCCGCTGACTGGGAGCGTGAAGCCTTCACGATGGACGTCAACCGTGAATTATCTGTGCGCACCACATTCAAGAATCTATATGAGGATGGACTCATCTTCCGGGCTGAACGTCTCATAAACTGGTGCGTCGGTTGCCATTCAGCTATTTCCGACATCGAAGTCGAATACGAGGACGAGGATACGTCCTTTTGGCACATCAGGTATGAACTAGTAGACACGAGTGACGCGATCATCATCGCAACCACGCGACCCGAGACTATCCCCGCTGATATCGCAGTAGCAGTCAATTCGAAAGATGAGAGGTACTCACACCTGATTGGGAAACTCTGTCGGGTACCTACTACGGACAGACTAGTTCCAATAATTGCCGATGATGCTGTATCTATTGAATCGGGATCCGGCGCTTTAAAGGTCACACCTGCTCACGATCAAGTGGATTTTGAAATCGGAGAGCGGCATGGATTAGAAATCATAAATATTCTAGAAAAAGATGGGACTTTGAATCAGCGAGCCGGTGCATACAACGGGCTGAGTCTTTTGGAAGCACGTTCCCAAATCGTAGAAGATATGGAGAACTTGGGATTAGTAGAACGCATAGATCCATACAATCATTCTGTCGGCCATTGCCAGCGATGCTCCACCGTAATCGAACCACTACTGTCAGAGCAGTGGTGGGTTGATGCTAAAACTTTGTCGGGACCGGCCATAGACGCTGTCAAAGAAAAGAAGATTAATTTTGTTCCTCCAAGATTTGAACGAACCTACCTTCATTGGATGGAAAACATCAGGGATTGGTGTATTTCTCGACAGATATGGTGGGGCCATCGAATTCCAGTTTGGTATTGTGATGAATGCGATTATCTGACGGTGGCAACTACAGATCCTGAGGCATGTGATTCCTGTGGTTGCAAAGATATCCGACAAGACGAAGACACATTGGACACTTGGTTTTCATCCGGTCTCTGGCCCCATTCCACACTCGGCTGGCCCAATGAGACTAACGGCGAGTGGGGAGCGGATCTCGACCGATTCTATCCAACTCAGGTCATGGAAACCGGATACGACATTATTTTCTTCTGGGTTGCGAGGATGATTATGCTGTCGCTATATAACATGGACGGAAGAGTTCCTTTTGACACAGTCTATTTACATGGCCTAGTAAGAGCTGCTGACGGCCGCAAAATGTCAAAGTCATTGGGTAATAGCGTAGACCCTCTCGAAACAATTGATCAGTATGGTTGCGACGGCCTTCGATATGCTTTGCTTTCGGGCACAAGCCCAGGAAACGATCAGCGCCTCACGGAAGATAGACTCGAATCAGGTCGAAATTTTTCAAACAAGCTCTGGAATGCCGGAAGGTTTGTTATTTCACTGCGGGAGGAATATGCGGATCAAGTGCCAGGTGACATAGTAGAACATTCGTTAGAGGATCGATGGATTCAATCGAGGCTCACACACCTAGTGCAAGAAGTTCAGCGTCTCATGGATTCATATGAACTCTCTGAGGCAATCCGACAGATAAGAGACTTCTTCTGGGATGATTTCGCGGATTGGTATTTAGAGTTAGCTAAGATACGGATACGGTCAGGCAACTACTCCCCAATAATTATCCTTACCGAGACACTCGATACAGTTCTTCGACTGTTACACCCGTTCATGCCATTCATCACCGAAGAAATTTGGCAGAGGCTTGAAAAGTCCAAACACGAAATCACTGAACAAAGAGCACTCATCGTAGAGCACTATCCCTCAAATAAGGATGGTGACGGCCAGCGAGATTTGACGGCCGAGGAGATGTTCACGAATATCCAAGATTTCATCCGCACCATTAGGAATATAAGGGCTGAAAAAAAGGTTGATGCCGCGAGAGATATTGAGGGTTATATCGCGAGTGAATCCACATTCGATGATTTGGTGGGACTGAGTTCAGCAATAACAGCTCTCGCAAAAGTTAACCCTCTACATATCGTGCACTCCGCATCCGAGGCACCAGTTGAACAAGTTGCTTCTGGAATAACAGGAGCAGGAACAGTGATTCTCCCTCTTGGAGGCTTATTCGACCTAGCCGAAGAACGCACGAGACTCGAAAAAGAAAGGGCCTCTTTAGAAGAAGAAATTGCGCGACAAAACCTTAAACTCCAAAACCCTCAATTCATATCCAAGGCTCCCACCGAAATTGTGGAGAAGGAGCACAATAAGCTTGAATCTGCTAAGTCGCAAATTGAAGCAATCGACCAACGTTTATCTGAACTTTAATGAACATCGAATAGCAATGAGAATCCAAGCAAAAAGTATCCCACTAACCGGAATTACTGATCCAAGCCACATCACCCTTTAACGTTGAGTCCCACGGCTGAGCCGCAAAAATATTGTATTCCCACTTAGACTCAAAAATTGTCGTGGAAGCACCGTGGCCGGGCAGCACGACCGTCTGAGGCGATAGAGGATACAGTCGAGAGGTAATACTCTTCACGCTTGTCTTTAGATCTTCGTTAGATTGAGTTAGTCCGGGACCTCCAGGAAAAAGAACATCGCCCGCAATCAGAGCAGACCCTACCAAGAAACAGGTCGAGCCGGGCGTATGTCCTGGGGTATGTATAGAAACGATTCGAGTATCTCCGATGGTAAATTCCTGCCCATCCTCAATTGGCAATATGTTGCGTGAAGAATCGAGATTGGTTTCAGTTGCCCCAGCATAGGCCGGAGCAGCAGTCGCAGCACGCAACACATCGTAGCCCTGCCAATGGTCTCCATGGTGGTGGGTGAAAAATAGAGCCTGTACATCTCTCTCGGCCAGTGCAGCCACCGTCGACTCAGAACCTTCTGGTGCGTCGATCACAATGACCGGCCCTGCACCTGTTGCGTCGGATACAATATAAGAATTATTCGCCCATGAGCTTATCTCTCGAAGACGCTCAATACGAACATCACTGTCTTGATAAACAATATCCGGTGTTACAAGGCCATTTATATTTGCCATAGCTTCCAACTTCCCAATTCAAAATCGACTAGCTGTTTTAGAAATATTAGCGCACGCTAGCTAAGGGCCACATATACTCTTGTCGCTTACACTTAAATCTTCTGGTCAAACTTAAACAAGGGGGAACAATGGCGAACAAACCACGGACTCTGGGACAATTAAAGAAGACAGGCTACCAAGTACTCCCCATCCGAGAGGAGCTACGTAATAATCTCATCGCAAAAATACAAAATGACGAGGACATATTCCCAGGGATCGAAGGCTATGAACAAACTGTGGTACCCCAGCTACAGAACGCGATTCTTTCAGGCCAAGACATTATCCTGCTGGGTGAACGAGGCCAAGCAAAATCAAGAATCATCCGATCGCTGACTTCACTATTTGACGAATGGACACCAGTGATAGACGGAGTCGAACTGCCAGAGAATCCATTCGAACCAATCTCACCTCAAGGTAGAGCTCTGGTCAACGAGTTGGGTAATCGCACACCTATTCGTTGGATGCATCGCGAAGAGCGATACGGAGAAAAACTAGCTACTCCGGATATCACCATTGCTGACTTAATCGGAGAAGTGGATCCGATTAAGGTTGCTGAAGGACTTTATCTCTCAGACGAATTGACCATCCACTATGGCTTAATCCCCCGAACCAATCGAGGAATCTTCGGACTCAATGAGTTACCTGATTTGGCCGAACGTATTCAAGTAGGATTGCTTAACGTGATGGAAGAACATGATGTCCAAATACGAGGCCACAAAATTCGTCTTCCGCTGGATGTCATTGTGGTAGCAACTGCAAATCCGGAAGATTACACAAATCGCGGCCGTATTATCACCCCCTTAAAAGACCGATATGGGGCTCAAATACGTACACATTATCCTCCCAGTGCGGTGCATGAGATGGATATTATGGAAGCCGAAGCCAATCATATATCCGCAGATAACTATGAGCTTCACACTCCAATCTATATGAAAGAAATTATCGCTGAAATAAGTAGACTAGCTAGGCGTTCGCCTGACGTATCACAGAGATCTGGGGTATCAGTCCGAGCCTCTATCGCCAGTTATGAGGCGCTCCAGGCGAACGCCATTCGCAGGGCAATCAGGCTGAATGAATCGCTAGCTGTGCCGCGGATTTCTGATTTATCCTACCTAGTCCCCTCATTGCAGGGGAAAATTGAGTTCGAAACGATTGAAGAGGGTAAAGAAGATCAAATTATCCAGCGTCTAATTGATGGAGCTGTGGTCTCGGTATTCAATCGCATGACTGACTCAATGAATATTGATATTGATGGGTTGGGAGCAACATTTAGTGAAGGCCTGTCCATCGACGTCGGTGAAGCTAAAAGTTCATCTGATTACGAATCTATTTTGTCTAAAGTCACAGGACTACGAGATATCACAACCGGTATCGATTCTGACGCTCGACCAGAGGTACAAGCCTCGCTGATTGAGCTTGTACTGGAGGGTATGCACCTAAATAAGTTATTGAATAAGGACACGGTCGGCGGGGAATCTCTTTATCAATCGTAGTAGAAGTTCGTTTTTTCGACTGAAGGCACTAAACTCAATCCACATAAGGTGGCTTACTGATTGGGAACTTAAATGACCTTATCGTTTAGATACTCAAGCTGGGATGGCTCACAAGGTACGGAGTCTTTTGATCCTGACGACCTACTTTCAGCACTTGGGGATGATCTTTTAAACTTCGGCGACCTTCAACATGCACTTCGCAACCTAATGCAGCGAGGTGTGCAAACGCCTCAAGGTGACAACCTACAGGGCCTGCGAGACATGCTGCAGAATCTCCGCCAGCAACGTCGAGACAAACTCGATCGGTTTGACATAAGTTCTGTAGTTGACGAACTAAAAGAAGCGCTCGAGGAGGTCGTTCAAAAAGAACAAGAGGCTGTGCAGGAAAGCCTAGACCGAACGTCGGCGGCTGACGCAGACAACTCTGAACCTAGTGATGAAATCGATCCCGAGGAGCAGAAGCGGTTGAACGATCTCTTGGAGTCAATAGCTCAAAAAAAACAGGACTTCCTCGACGAACTTCCAGAAAATCAAGCAGGCCAGATTGCTGCACTACGTGAATATGATTTCTTATCTCCTGAGGCACGGGAACGCTTTGAAGAACTTTTGGAGCGGCTTAAAGAGGCGACGTCATCGCAAATGCTCGATCAATTAAACGAGTCTTTGAAAAATATGTCTCCAGAGGACATGAATCGTATTAAGGATATGGTTCGGGATCTCAACGACATGATGAATGATCGGATGAAGGGACAGGAACCAAACTTTGATGAGTTCATGGATAAACATGGAGATATGTTCGGAGAAAATCCTCCAACATCTCTCGACGAGCTAATGGAGCAAATGCAAGCCCAAATGAATGCTATGCAGTCTTTGATGTCGTCACTTCCAAGTGACCAGCAAGGTCAACTCCAAGATATGTTGAATTCAAGTCTAGGAGACCCAGAGCTGCAATCTGAACTGAATGAACTTGCTGAAAATTTGTCTTTCCTCAATCCTGGCAATCAAGGGAACCAATATCCTTTCAGGGGAAGCGATGACCTAACTCTTGAAGCAGCAACTGAACTAATGAGACAAATGAATGACATGGACTCATTGGAAAAATCACTGGAGCGTGCTCAATACCGAGGGGAAATGGACGGGGTAGATCTTGAAAAACTCAGAGAGTTTCTTGGCGACGACGCTGCGGATGAATTTGAAGAACTTCAAAAACTGTTGGATGTTTTAGAGGAAGCCGGATATATTCAGAGTGATGGTGATGAATGGCGACTGACTCCAAGAGGGACACGGATGATCGGAGAGAATGCTCTCCGAGAAATTTTCCGACAACTCAAGTTGGGTACTATCGGTAATCACCCAGTACCTGAAAACGGCCGACAAGGTGAACGACTCGATGAAAGTAAGCCGTACGAATTCGGTGACCCATTCCACTTAGATATGAAGCAAACGATCATGAATGCCCTTGAAAGAGAGGGAAGAGGTTCCCCCGTTCATCTTGATCCGGATGACTTCGAAATTTATCGTTCAGAACTACAAACAACTACGGCTACAGTACTAATGGTGGACCTGTCGTGGTCAATGGCCCTCAGAGGCTCCTTCATAGCCGCTAAGAAAGTTGCTCTGGCACTGCAGAATTTAATCAAGGCACAGTATCCGAGAGATACTTTCTACGTCATTGGTTTCAACGCGTACGCAAGAGAACTGAAGCCAAACGAGCTGCCATTTGTTAGCTGGGACGAAACTGTAGTTGGTACAAATATGCATCACGCCCTAATGCTTGCTGAAGATATTTTGGCCAAACATACCGGAAGTACCAAGCAAATTCTCATGGTGTCCGATGGCGAGCCGACCGCTCACATGGAAAATGGCCGATCGAGATTCTCCTATCCTCCCAGCCCCGTAACAATACGTGAAACACTAAAATCAGTTAAGAGGCTTACTCAAAAACAGGTGACTATCAACACCTTCATGCTTGATCGAAGTCACTCACTAAAAGAGTTTGTAAATCAGATAGCAAAACTCAACGGTGGACGAGTATTCTTTTCAACTCCAGATCAGTTAGGAGAATACATGTTGATTGACTACGTCGAGCATAAAACGAAACAAATCGGTGGACGAAGGTAAGCTCCTCGGAGGAATATGATTACAACGCTGGATTGGGATCATGTGAGTATTGCGTCCTCCGACATGAAATCTGCGTCCATATTCTGGCAAGATCTCTTTGGCTTTGAAAAGCTAGGTGAATTCCATGGTGATGACATTAACGGAGCTACATTTGCGATGCCCGGTCGGTCACACATCGGACTCGAAATAATTGAGCCCTCTGGTAATGATTCTTATCTCCGAAGATTTCTCGACGGGCCGTCAGGGCCCGGATTACATCATCTCGCTTTCCGGGTCCCTTCCATAGAAGATGCGGTCAAAGAGTTACGTGACTCGCAAATCGAACCGTGGGGCGAATCAATTGATGACGAAGGTACAAAATATGCTTACATCCATCCGAGATCAGGAGGCGAAGGAGTTCTATTTCAACTATATGAGGCAGATCAAGCCTGGAACGTTCATGAACTATTCAGCGATGAGGAACCAGGACATCTTGGAATCACAGCACTAAACCATATCTGCCATGTCACAGCCTCACGTGACTCTACCGGCGACTGGTATGAAAAACTTTTCGGGCTAACCACCATCTGGAGATCTGACTCAGCCGAGAGCTCCAACGACCCTTCTAGGCAGGTCGATTTCAAATCGAGATTGCTGGACTGGCCTACGGGACAATCACGTATCGAATTGCTAGAGCCTTATGGAGAAGATTCTTTTCTACATGATTTTCTGGACAAGCGTGGACCCGGCTTACACCATATGACGTTCCAAGTATCGGATTTCGACCAAGCGTTAAATGCATGTAGAGACCGGGGTATCAATGTTTTTGGGGGCCGAGAAGGCCATACCAGAGGAGGTCATTGGAGAGAAACTTTTATCCATCCACGTGATTCGCAAGGTGTACTGGTGCAATTTTTCTGGGAAGATACGCCTGGAATTTGGATCTGAATCTCAGCTACCATGCGCCTATCCAAAGTTAAGTTCAAAAATTATCGATCATTCAAAGAATTGGAATGGCATCCTCAATCTGGTATCCATGTCATCTACGGACCCAATGGATCAGGGAAATCTAATTTACTCGAGGGTATTTCAACCCTAAGTAGCACCCGATCGCCGCGGATCAATCGAGATGTAGAGCTCATCAATTGGCAGTCGCTTGAAATGGATCCACTGCCAGGGGCTTTTATGTCGGCTGACAAAGTAAACGATTTGCAGTCACCTACCAGCCATGAATCTGTTGAAATAAGTGTCACCGCACAGACTACAGTCGATCAAAGCAACTTAAAATTCGATCCCTACAAAATCCGTACTATTAAACAATACAGACGGAACGGTCAAATCTGTAGGGCTTCCCAAGTGATTGGATGTGTTCGGAGTGTTTTGTTTTCCGCTCGAGACCTCCGACTAATAGAAGGAACACCCGCTGAGAGGCGCAAATATATCGATACAACATTGTCGCAGATTGACCCTCACTATCTTGGAGCATTACGAGATTTTTCGCGGGTGTTGGAAAATCGAAATGCTCTCCTCCGCAGTGTAAATAAGGGTTCGCAAGCTGTCGGATCGCTTGATATCTGGGATGAACAACTTGCATCGACTGGATCAAAGGTTATGTTTAGCCGAAGTCAACATCTCGCGACCCTCCTGTCCATCTCTGCCAGTTACTTCATAGATCTGAATCCCGGTGAATTCGCCGACGAAAGTAGACTTGAATACTCACCAAATACACTAATCGACAACGGCTCAAATCAAACGGATATCTATGAACAGATGCTTACTACTCTTCGTAATCACCGAGAAATAGATTCGTTAAGAGGAACGACCACTCGGGGACCTCACCGTGACGACCTGAAATTTGAATTTAATAAAGTGGACGCGGCCGTATCCGCGTCGAGAGGTCAGCTGCGATCTCTTGCACTCAGTCTTAGGTTGGCTGAAGTCAATATGTCCGAGAAACAGACCGGTGAAAAGCCAGTGCTCTTACTTGATGACGTGCTGTCCGAACTCGATCTCGTACATAGAGAACGTGTAATGGACTTAACTTTGCAGGCAGATCAAGCGATCATTGCCACCCCTGATCCAGAGCGGCCAAACTTGGCGATACTAGCTGAGCCTAGTAACTGGCATCTAGAAGCTGGCGAACTGATTGAGCAGCTCTGAACCATTCATCGGGCCTATTAGAGATAAATGGAATTTGTCTGGGTTAACCAGTTCATATGCAGTCCTCTGTATATCCAAAACCGATACTGATTCAATCCTAGCAAGAAGCCCCTCCGGTTGAAGCATTTCAAGCCCAAGAACTGCCTGCAAACCGACGTAGGATGAAACCGCTCGAGAATCTTCCAAACGAAGTATGAGTCGCGAATTAATAATGCGCTTCGCGAGATCAATTTCGAACTCACCCAGTGATTGAATTGTCCTGTCGATCTCAGCAACTATTTCTGCCAAAGCCTTCGATGTATTTTGCGGATCCACCCCAGAATAGATTCCAAACATACCAGTGTCGCTCAAAAAACTTGGGCTGGAATGTATGTCATAGCACAAACCTAATTCCTCCCGAAGACGAGTAAACAGCCTTGAAGACATACCCTCACCCAAAACAATCGAGAATATTTCGAGACTATGCCGGTTCGTATCTTTCAAGGATAAACCAGGCATGCCAATCGCGAGGTGCGCCTGTTCCGTATCCCGACTGATTAATCTAAATCGCTGTTCAGCACTGGGATTAAATGTACCGTCAACGGATACATCATCGGAGGATCTGTGCGGAATATATTCGTCCGGGGTACCCACCTCCCAGTCTTCACAGAGATCTCTCACTACATTTTCTGTTGCACCTACATCAATGGCCCCAGCTACTGAGACGACTATCGAATTTGGCACGTATTGACGACGGTAATATTTCTTGATGTCCTGGTGTGCCATGTTCGAAACAGATTCAACTGTTCCAGCTATTTCCCTGCCATGCGGTTGTCCATGCCAAATCGATGCCTCGAGATTAACCGCTACTAGCTCCGGTGGAGAATCTTCTATTGCAGCCAGTTCTTCAAGAATCACACCTCTCTCTCGTTCGATTTCGTCCGCCTCGAGAAGAGAATTCCGCAGAAGATCAATCAAGAGAGTGAGTCCTTGTAAAGCTCTGTCGGCCGTCATTTTGCCATAGAAGATCGTGATTTCTCGATCCGTCACGGCATTAAAAGCACCACCAAGTTCATCTAATTCCCTCGAAATATCAATAGGATTTGGTCGATCTCCAGTACCCTTGAAACATAAGTGTTCCAAAAAATGAGACAAGCCACTCTCACTATCAGTCTTTTCATAACGTGATCCAGCACGAACAAACACCGAGATGCCTACTGAATTCGTCTGTGACATCGGTGTTAGAAGTACTCGCATTCCATTTTTTAGCTGTATATCTTGTGATTCAAGATGCATACCTGTTGGAACATAATCAGGAGGTAATATGGATTTGCCAGACCCTTTCATAGATTCCCCTGAACTTGTTTATACCGAAGCGACAATACTACTCAGCACTCATTTCAATCACCGGGGCCTCTTGACTCGGTCCGTATCTGAAAAAGGACATAACCGCGGCTGACTTAAAGTACGAAGGTACATATACAGTACCTGGGTTGACGCCATCATCTAAACGCACCGGGGCAGATAGTTCATGACCATTGTTCCTAATCGAAACAGAATCTCCGATTTTGATTCCTGCCTGTGCAGCATCCAAAGGGTTAATCCAAGCAACCCCGTCACGATCAAGTTTGTCCGCTTCTTCGGAGGCTGTCGAAGTTCCCTCCCATGAGGTATAGAGTGATCGGGAGGTAAATAACCTCAGACCTTCTGCAGAAGAAGCTGTTGGCACTCTAACCTCGGCAGGCATTGCCTTGTATGTCCCACCTGTTCCGACTGCTCGCGCCGTTCCTCTGGATGTAGCCACTTCCGCACGAGATGGGTAGTTCGACAACGATTCAAAAGAAGGTGAATCATCAACAGTTATACCGAGTCTTTCGGCAATCTGCCGTAAGATGGTCAGTCCTGATTTTTGGCTATCGACGGTTGAATTAATTGAATTATTAACAAGCACTCTTCGATCGGCAGTGGTGATTGAACCTGAACGGTGATAGAACGCCGCTTCGGATATGGCCACGGTTGAGTACTCCAGCAAAGAGGATTGGACTGAGTCAATCACAATCAGTGAGTCGAGATTTCTGAACGCCAAATCCAGATCATTTGTACTTAAGCCATTAATTAGTGGATTATCATCGTGTACTACCAAGCACTTTATCCCACCGTCCAACATTGCAGGAATCATTTCACTAAAGCTGTGCCCGCCATCCCTCGGGCTGACACCAGCATCGTGAATTCCGTTTGTGTTTCCATCAGGAGGTAAATACATCACACACTCATGAGCGTTCTCCGATGCCAAGGAAATAGCTAAATTACTGGCAGATGCGGCCAGTTCACCGGCATACTCTTGGTCAACCGCGTTAGGTGCAAACACTACGATCGAGCGCGTCTCCTCACTGGCGTCAGATATCAAGGCGACAGTTTTATCCCAAGTTGCCTGGTCGATAGCGTTAGGTGCTTCCCCGAGTCGTTTCGCGAGTTGGTCAGCCACATAAGCCTCTTCGCCGGGCAAACACCGTATGACAGCTTTAGCAAAATTATCCAACTCACTCCATTTAGGTGAAATTAGCACTAGATCAGAACCAGCGTTTCTTACCATCCCTTTTATTCTGAGTGAGACTGCTTGGTGTGACTCTTCAAGATCGGTCCCAATACATACGATCGTTTTCGACTCCTCGATATCTGTGAGCTCTGTTGGGATTACAGCAGTGCCGAAAGCATCGTCAAATGCTGTGAGAACAGCCCTGTGGGTAGTCCCTAGAGAAAAATCAAGGTTCTTCACCTCAAGTGCATCAGCAATATTTGAGAAATACATTGCTTCCTCAGTAGTTGTCAGGGGGGACCCTAGCATGGCGATGGAACCTGGTCCGTATTGATTCAAAGTGTCCTGTATTTGTGATGCTGCCGTTCTAATAGCTTCCAAATCATCAACCGGTAGCAGGTGACCTTCGGTCCTGACCATAGACTTCTCGAGCCTTTTACTACTATCAATCGCGTCATATCCAAACCGGCCACGAACACAAATCTGATCTCGTGAGAAAGGATTAATTCTTTCAGGTCTAACAATTACTGGTCCGTTCTCGGAACCTACCTGATCGCTCGTCCCATACGTAAGAGTGCATCCCACAGAACAGGAATTGCAAACCGCGCTTGTCCAGTCATCGGCTCGACCAGTCCATTTATTGGGTTTTTCCATCAACGTAGCGGTCGGACAAACATCGATACAAGCACCACAAAAATCACAATCGCTTTCATGTATTTGGGTACCTGTACCAAATGCAATCATCGTTGAATGTCCCTTACCCGAAAGCGTGAGCGCACCAGTGTGTCTCAACTCATCACACGCTCGAACACAACGTGTACAAATGATGCACATTTGTGGATCAAATTCTAAAAACGGATTACCTCGGTCTGGTTCAGGGGGAGGAGTTTCATAATATGATCGCTTCTCTCCTACCCAGGGTTCTGCAAAATCACCCTGATCGACGTTCTCACACGAGGTCTGAAGTTCGCACCGATAGTTCTTGCTACACGTCAGGCAACGGTGAGTGACTACATCATCTCTCAGACAAATATCTCCAGGCATACAGTGGACTCGTCGATGACAAGTCAAACATCGGTCAGGGTGGTTCGCTAGAATGACTGACATGACCGACTGACGTGCCTGCTTTACTTCGGGTGTGTCAGTTTGTACAACCTGTCCTTCAGTAACCTGAGCCGTGCACGAGAGTTGTAGAGAAGACGGACGTCCACCTTCGATATCAACGATACAAGTCCGACAGCCTGCGTAGGGTTCTAGGCCATCGATATAACAAAGATTGGTAATCGTGATTCCTTCTTCTTTGATTACCTCAACCAGGCGCCGCCCGGGTTCTGCTTCTACAGCCTTACCGTTTATCGAAATTTCAACCACATTGCCACCTAGTCTTCATTTTTCGGTGCGATTGGGATCGGTGAGTTATGACGGCCCTGAAGTCTTTGAGGACCAGTAGATTCACCTAGTCCTGACACGTTAACTCGTGAGCGAGCAGTTGGCATCGAGGTCAGTAATGGCTCTGAGTCTTGCTGTTGGCCATTCGGATACATTCCATTAGTTCCAGACAGATATTCTTGAGCCTCTTTCGTTAGGGCGTTTCGATCTCTGTACATATTCTCAAAAATATAAACCGCATCGTTATAACGTCCACCAGCCTGAATAGCCTGATAAGGACATGCCTCGGTACACAGCCCGCAGTACATGCAAATTCGAAAATCTATCTCATAACGTTCGATGTTCAAGGTGCCATCTTCTCTTGGAGAAGTTTCAACAAGTATGCATCCGTCGGGACATGCTTGCGCACACGTCGAACAACCAGTGCATCGCTCCTCAAACCATAGAAGATTAGTGCGTGCTCTCGCGGGCACTTCTCTCTGCTGCTCGGGATAATTAACGGTGATAGCGGGGCGAAACACGTGCTTGAGGGTCAGTAACATACCTTTGACTACGCCCATACCGTAAATCATATTTCTCTGAATACCTCTCGCCTAGACGCCCTACTACAAGAGGATACTCGAGGCATCACTTTATTGCACGACATTTCTACTTTCGCTGAAAATTTGTCGGGCAACCTCAACTGACTGAGGCGTATTAAGGTTCAGACCCACAATATTCTGGTCATCTGTCGACACTCTCTCGACCTGATGTCGTTGTAGTACCGATCGCAGGCCTACAGTGTCTTCATTCACTCGTACAAGTTCAACAGCCACATCACCCCTGACAACTACCGGATGACCACCATGTTCTTGACCTTCCGAATCAAAATAAAGAGGCTGCACGATATTTGCTCTGCTTCCCACCAATGTGTCAAACAACTGCGTGACAATTCTCATCGACGTCGGTTGATCAACGTTCTGGATCAATACGGCATCTTCACGAGATAATGAAGCAGCATGTTTGGAGACCAATTCCTGTGCCCCGAGAGCAAGCGAACTAGCTCTTCCCGCGGACCAATTTTCATTTACGACGATGGAGCAATTGAATTCTTCGATTTCTTGAGATATCAGAAGATGATTGCTCCCGAGTACAACGACTATTTCGTCGACTTCACAATTTCGGAGTATTTCTAATTCCCAGCGAATAAGAGAAGTCCCCATCCACGGCAGTAATGGCTTTGAAGAGCCCATTCGAGAAGACGCTCCTGCAGCCATGAGAATACCTACACGCATGATTATTTTGCTCGCCACTTATCAAGCGCCTGCTTGAGGGCCGCTTCAGCAAGTACTGAACAATGAATTTTACTGTTCGGCAAACCCCCGACAGCATCTGCGAAATCCTCTCTGGACAACTCAAGCGCATCTGAAATACTTTTGTTTATCAATAACTGAGTGGCCATTGAAGAAGTAGCGATCGTAGCAGGACAGCCAGACGCCAAAAAAGATATTTGCGCTATCCTCTGTTCATTGCAGCTATCTTCTATATTGAGAAATAGTTGCAATTCATCTCCACATACCGGATTCACAACCTGCCCTGATGCGTCCGCCCCCTCTATTTTGCCAACATTCCGAGGATTTTCAAAATGATCGATAGCGACAGGTGAGTAGTACCCCGGTGACAAATCCATATCAGTCATTGGCTGATGCCTCCTCAATAATCTGAAACAGTTCGATCAGTTGATCCACATTTCCGGACTGAAAAAATCGATTCGCATGGAGTATAGCCCCCGTCTTACTCACGCAAAAAACCGAACGGTGAGCTGCCACACCATCGTCATCAAGTACACCGTATGCTGATATCACTGATAAATCCGGATCTGATGCTAACGGAAATGGGATGTCACATTGATTCGCAAATTCTATATGAGAATCTATGCCTTCTTTTGAGATGCCCACTAACTCGACCCCCATAGATTCCAACCATTTAAATTCCTCTGTAAAAATACCTAACACTCGCTTGCAGGATGGAGTGAAATCATTCGTGTAAAAAATAATGAGGACTAACCCGTGGTTAATCTTCGATTCCAAGCAAAATTCGCCGGCGGTGGAGGTCAAACAAAAAAGAGGCGCGGCCTCACCTTCTAGCACTTCCACAATTGCTAAGCCAACACTTTACGCAAACACATGAGATCTTCTTTCGGCGAAGATTTGCTTAGCACTAAAACTCGTATCCGACCAAGTCCCGACGGATCACATAGTCTTTCCGCAGCCTGCCGTAATATAAGAAATCTTTCCGGATTAGCCCTCGCCCATGAGGTATCCGAATTTACCATCTCATACAAGCCGAGACCAACCATTGCTTCAGCCTGCGAGACCAAACCTTGCTGATGCCACGCACCTTTCGTGGCTTTCACGAGAGACCCGAAATCTACGTGGGCAGTAATATCAGTCAAGCCGGGCAATCTAAAAAGATCAGGTTCAACATTCTGTTTTCTGAACGCCATCAGAGTTCCAGTGGTTCGCCAGCTCGCGTAGAGCTCCTCCGTGATATAACCGTAATCACTAACAAAAATATAACCATTCCCAACAATTTCGCTAATTGCAGACATCACCTTGCAAGCCTCTAAATTAATCTCAATACGTGTACCGGGAGAAGGTACTGGGTTAGTCACCAAACCTGCCTCATAAAGCGAGTCGAGGTGACCAATAAGCTCTAAATTACTGAGTGGCTGCCTCGTGTATTGGAAGTTTTGATTGTCATCAACCGTTACAAACAGTTCGTGTAACGAGGAGCTTGGTTCCGGATCTCTTTCGATTAAATGTACTGGGAGAGCATCGAAGAACTCGTTACAGAACAGGATCGTATCTTTCAAACTCCCCGTCTGACCCAGCCACTGATCCAAAAGGACAAAATCTACCTGCTGCAGAATATCCGAGTGAGTCATTTCGATTCTCTGCTTCTGCTGTTCAAGCCTGATATCCGACCCATCAACTACCACGAGATTTATACAAGAAAAACAATCTGCCGAACTTGCACGGATCCAAGACAGCACTGCACTTATAAAAACGCCGGAGCCTCCTCCTATCTCGACGACATTCAATAATTCCGGTTTGTCCATAGCTTCCCAACACTGAATAATCTGTCTACCCCACAACCCGCCGTATATAGGATGAATCTCTGGACTAGTCACGAAGTCTCCCTCATGGTCGAACCTGACTGCCGCCCTCGAGTAATATCCAAATTCCGGATGATTCAATGCCATATCCATGTAATCTCGGAATGAGATCTCATCACCTTCTGATGATATTCGGCTACGAATCAATTCGGCAAAAGCGGTGGCACCGTCCAAAAACGATTCAGTCTCAGCCGACAGTCTCTCTAACGCAGCAAGCTGTTTGTCTGGAAATGAGCTATACATAAACAACCTTAATTTTAAATTGCGTTCAAGACCGTGATATGAGAACTAACAATTTCCGACACACCCCATGACTTTAATTCCAGCGCGTGTTCAATTTCCTGAACTTGATCCGCGAACACCGGTACCGAATATGTCACTAGTGAGTCGACGATCGAACGAGACGTCAATAGATTGCAGTTAATCAAGGCCGGGAATCTCAGATTTGGAGAGTCGTGTAACCATCGTTCGAAATCCTTCAGGCTCTGCTGAGATCCTATCTTCAAGACAGATCTATGAGACGGGAAATTAGCGCTCGTCAATATAGCCTCGGGCAGCCTTTTAACAACAACGTCGGGCATATCGAAATATTCTATAGCGTCTGCAACTTTCGATAGAAGAATTTTCTTGGTAGAAAATTTGCCAACTTCAATTTCCACTGAGGTAGTGGGTATTCGTATTTCCTCTGGGAATATTTTGAAACCACCACGGGTCAAATTCGAACGAAGAAGCATCTTATCGATGCCAGGATGATTAAGAATATTTTCTGCGCGCTGCAGTGGAGCATCAAAGGCATAAGTCCTGACAAATTTATTCATCGGGTGATTTCCCAGTTAAATCACTCCTGATCGGACCCTTTGACTCCGATAGCCTGCAAATAGATGCTCCTTGGCCGAGCATGATCTAACTCCACAAAGAAAATACTCTGCCATCTACCGAGCCGCAATACTCCATTATGAATTGGTAACGATTCGCTCCCACCAAGAAGTAGATGCTGACAATGAGCATGAGCATTTGCACTTTCTGCCGACGTCATGTTTGTTGTCCGTATTGAAAAATCGTTGTGCTCGTAATAGTCACCAGTGGGAGCAAATCTGGCAAGTATGCGCGCCATATCATTGATCAATAGCGGCTCGTTCTCATTCACAATTACCGCGGCTGTAGTGTGATCGGAACTAACAGTGAGCTGACCGTACTTAACATCCGAGCGTGACACGAACTCTCTAACGGGTTCGGTTATATCTATAAATTCCAAAGCATGGTTGGTCTCATAACTCAACGTCTCTGCGAAAACTATAAAATCAGATTTCGAAGACTCGATCTTATGTAGTTGAGTGATTTTTTCTGTCACTATACTCCCCCGTAAAAGTGATCAATTCAGTGTTTTCAAATCTTCTTCCGATTCTAAGTGCTCCCTCAAAGATAAAACAATTTCACGAATTGTTCCAATGTCTTTCGCATCACGCCTGAACTGTAAGTACGGCTCGAGATCATCGAGTGCCTCACGCGCATCATCTGTCCTTGCTCGCAACATCCCTCTGTCTCTCATCTCGTCTAGATCCCATGGGTACATAGCGACCAGAAAATCAATGACTGCTGCTGCCCGGTCATCGTCACCTCGCTGCAAATATATGGTTTTCAGTAGTCGCAGAAGCCTCTGAATGAATTGCCTCGGCTGGATAGGATAAAAAAATCTATCCTCTAGGCTAAGCCGCCCACCAAAGCGATTCCTTATAAGAATATGAGCATCTTGGCGCCTTATGTTTCTACCACCTGCAGAAGGATCCACCAAAATTTCCGGCATCTCCTCGTAATCCTGTGAGCGCGTCAGATCAGGATAAAAGCGACATAGCATGTATCCAGGTAATGCCACAGGACGAATATCTAGGCCCGCTCTTTGACCAACTTCCGAGTACAAGAGTGAAAGAGTTATTCCGATACCCTTTCTACGTTCCAATACCCTATTCAAATAGAGGTTTTGTGGATCGTCTGGATATTCTGTGTCCAATCCGAAACCAAACTCACGAAACATTGTGAGAGCCATGGTCCTGACGATTCGCCTCACGTTATAACGTAATTCTGGAAACTTAAGAGAATCATTTAGAAGTTCTGCTAGCTGCTGGAGTTCCTGCTCTTTGGATTCAATATCAAGTCCTGTATATTCATCTTTGGAAACCAAAAGTGCTAGACGAATTAATTCCAAATCATTGGAATCAGCAGCTGCAAGCTCAGAAAACTCTCCCACGAGTCGGTCATGAAATTCGGAATTGGTCATCTAGACCATCCTACACAAAATTAGAGAAATGGGAGTTCCAGTTACTGCGGTGTAGTCGAGTCATTCTCACTATCTGAGGTAAGGACTGGGTCCACAGGCTGTCGCATCCTGTCAGCAGTAAAACCCTCGAACCGAATGATTTTTATAACCGCGAGGGATAAAACCATTAGCGATATCAGGACTGATGAAAAATCGTACCCTAGTAAAAAACCAAGACATGGTGCCAAAGCCATCCCTAAAACGCCACAAGCTCTCTTTCTCCTTGTGGTGAAATATGCGACAACCACTATTAGCAACACGTACAGCGTGGAGATCGGAAGGAGGGCCATAACAACACCTACGGCGGG
>DEAP01000107.1:17873-25769 GCA_002348225.1 Dehalococcoidia bacterium UBA2979 | reverse complement strand
TCCTACGGCGGGTGCAGTGCCATTCCCACCATGGAATTTAAGAAATACTGAAAAATCATGCCCAAGGACAACCGTGAGAGCCACGGCACCCAAAAGATAAGGATCTGCGCCAAGCCATATTCCTAGGCCGATCGCAAGCGAGCCTTTACCAATGTCGCCTATGCCTACAAGTAAGGCCGACCACAATCCTATATTGTCCCAAACATTCATCATGCCCGGATTAGTGGTGCCGACCTGACGAATATCTCTGCCATGAAATATTTGTACAACTAGATATGAGGTGGGAATCGAGCCAAGAAAATAGGCCGTCAGTAACAATAGAATTTCAGTCACAGCATTCCTCTAAGTGAAATTAATGAAGTCAAAGGGAATATTATCACTAATTGTGTGGCACTCACTACCACAGGTCACTCTCAGCGTTCAATGACTCTATTGCTGACAGAACGCCTTCAATATCGATTCCGGTCTGCCTCTTCACTATTCCGGTCACTGATTTCCGAACCTCGTCCAAGTCTCCCCCTGCCATGGCGTACAAAAAATTAATCGTGAAAGCCACAGCCCACGTCGGTATGTGAAACCACGCCCAAGGGGCTTCTCTATTCTTACCTGCGGCTATCAGACCGGGTATCAAGTCAGGAATACTTAGGTTCGCGGCGGTATTGGAAGGACTCTCATTTTCGCCCGTATCAGGCTTTAAGTATGATTCTCTAAGCAATTTGCCAAGAACAGCCCCTAGCGCTCCTGCACATAAGACTCCAAAAGCACTCTGCACTCGCTTTTTCATAGTACATCCCCTATTTGAGCTCTGAGAAGCATTCTAACCCGAACCGACAATTCATGAGGAAAATTTTGTAACCCCTTCAGTGCACTCACCGAGAGATGTACATACACTGGCTCATTATATGAAGATTCAGACGACAAGCCTCAAAGCATCAAGACATGTCCACCGCTGAAAAACAGTCTGCTCCATTCCACTATGGCTGGATCATACTGGCAACCGCTGTTGGCACATCGTTCGCGTCGGTCACATTTTTCAATCCGGTACTTGGAGCTTTCACGAGTTCACTTGAAACTGAGTTTGGATGGTCCCGCGCAGAAGTGCCGTTAGCGATTGCTCTCGGCTCTCTTATAGGTGGAATTGTCTCACCGCTTTCAGGAGCACTGATAGATAAATGGGGCGCAAGATGGATAATTTTTATCGCTGGCGTGGGAATGTTGCTTGCGTGTCTAGGACTTTCTTTTATTTCAAGCCTGTGGCAGCTCGTATTGCTATATGGCCTTGGACGCGCCCTCGCCATGTCTGGAATGCAACCGGGTTCGTACGTCACGATCGCTAACTGGTTTATACAGAAACGAGCCTTTGCTGCTAGTATCGTCGGACTCGGGCAACGGATAGGCATGGCAACGCTACCACCGATCGTGCTTCTAACCATCGACATTACCGGATCATGGGAACAAGCTTGGCTTATTCTATGCGTGCTCTTAGGTCTTTCTTTTCTTCCTGCGGTAATTTTCACTAGGCGCCGTCCCGAGGATGTGGGTCTACTCCCTGACGGAGTGCATAATGAATCAAATAACTTAGAGGGACCACCCACGAGTGAATCAGTAGGTCCACAAATGGATACCTTAGCGGAACAGCTTGCGATCACTCTGCGTGCAGCGTTAAGGATGCGGTCCTATTGGCTAGTTGGCGCTGCACTGAGCCTCACTATGATGACGAGTGGTGCGATTAACTTCCATCAAATCCAATGCTTAGTTGAGAACGGCCTCAGTGCCAAAGAAACCGGATTAGTGATGCTGACGTGGGCTGCTACAGGTGCTCTCGGTGCCATCGTGGGAGGGTTCATCGCCCAAAGAATAACGATGCGAAAAACGATGATCGTGTCACTCATAGTGATGTCGGTCACCATCCAACTACTCGGGCGCAGCGACACTATTACTACAGGTCTAATCTATGCGGTGACGAATGGTATCGCGTTCGGTTCCCACGTGACCTTCATGCAAGTTATCCATGCTGATTATTTTGGCCGCCTTCATGTTGGAAAAATCCGCGGGTCCATGCAACCGATTCAATTAGGAATGAATGCAATTGGACCAGTATTAGTGGGAATTTGGTACGACCACTATCAACACTATGACGGGATATTCATATTCTTCAGTGCCATTTTTCTAATCGCTGCCGGAGCGTATTACTTTGCTCAGTATCCCACTCTCGCACATCGCAGATCGTAACTCAATAAATCTAAGCAATTATGCAATCCTAACTGTTCAACTGTATAAGCAGCTTGACACTTTACTCGTTCACCAAGATACTTCCATACAGTGAAAGTGAATACGAATATTCAGAGGAAAGACGATTGACGCAAACATCACTCGTGCCGCGGCTGCTAGCTGAATCCATCGGTGCCTTTACGCTCGTATTTGTTGGCGTTGCCTCCATCATCATCACTGGCAACCTCATAGCAATCGCCTTAGCACACGGTCTAGCTATAGCACTAATGGCATCGGCTTTTGGACATGTATCAGGTGGGCATTTTAATCCTGCTGTCACCATAGGATTTTGGGTAACACAAAGAATTGAAACCATTCCGGCAGTTGCCTATATTTTCGCTCAGCTGCTTGGAGCGATAGTCGGAGCGATCGCAATAAATTTACTATTGCCAGCTAGCTTGCTTGAAATTACTTCCTCATTAGGTACTCCAGAACTTGACTCACAGATATCCTTCGCCGCTGGCGTGGCCATCGAGGCCATACTGACCTTCTTCCTAGTGTTGGTAATATTCGGCACTGCGGTCGATTCACGAGGACCCGCCCTAGGTGGAATGGCTATCGGCCTCGCTATAACAATGGACATTCTGGCCGGCGGTGCCCTGACAGGCGCAGCCATGAATCCAGCAAGAGCCTTAGGACCCGCACTGATTAGTGGAACTTGGGGAAATCACTTGGTCTATTGGGTCGGACCAATCATTGGTGGTGTGGGAGCTGCTCTGTTGTATCACACGATTCTTATAAAAGATGGAGGAACTGAAAAAACTTAATAGTTAACTGAGGTTCGTAAGAATCTCGTTCTTAAATTGGGTTACTACATCTGCCGCAAATACGTACCCCCGCCGCACGGCAGATGTGTAATAAAGGGAAAAGCCTGTAGTGAAAGCTACAGGCTTTTTTCTTTTCTAAGTGAATCTACTAAGAGCCACTATCGATCACCAGTACTGCCATGTCCGCCCGAGCCCCTGGCAGTCGAGCTCAAATCAGATTGATCAAATACTTCTGTCATAACTACTCTCGGCAAAGCCGAAAAAACAAGCTGCGCAATTCTATCGCCAGACTGCACCACATGTTCATCACAATCAGGAAGGACATACATCGTCACGAACAATTCACCTCGGTAGTCAGCATCGATGGTCCCGAAAGCCGCGACAACTCCCTTCAGTGTCAATCCAGAGCGAGGTCTGATTTGAGTATCTATGTCTTCAGGCGAAGCAATTGCTATTCCACATGGAATCAACTGCGGTTGACCAGTTAGGACAACCGGCTCGTCCATGCAAGCGTAGAGATCAAAACCTGTGGCAGCTGCAGATCCTCTACTGGGCAAATGAGCCTCCCGCTTCAAGCGCAAAATTTTGACATTACTCATTCGCTTCTCCCAAGATCGATCCAAAAATACAACGAAGGTAGTCTAATATTACTTCTTGAACATCAAAAATTGGAGACAGTTCAATGGCTGACGAAGGTATCGACAAAACGACATTACAAGAAGGGGCTGATTGGATCGCTGAAATGGCATCTGAGGATCTCAACGGGTTTATACCATCCGAGCTATGCGACTTAATAATTGAGACTGAAGTCGTAATACGCGAGGAAAACAATGAGCCACTCATGTCGCACGCTTCTATGGCAAAAATGCTATATGCAAAGTTTGAGGAAGATCCAGATATCCCGACTAAAGAAGGTGCCATCACAGAGTTTTTAATCAGAGAAATACTCTACTGGGAGGACGAGTTCCGGGCCATGGCCGGTTTCCCTCGTCAGGTAAATCCTTCGTAGATCATCCGTTCCGAAGTGACTTGAGATGTCGAATATTCCTTATGTCAGGACCTTCACCCTTGCCGCCTTCTTCTGAAGGATATCCTGGGACTTCGAGCAAAAATGGAATTCCAGCCGAAGCCTCATGAGCGAGTAGCGCTCGAAATCCCTCATCACCAATAAACCCCTGACCTATATTTTCATGACGGTCTCGGTTGCTCCCAAGATCCATAAGTGAATCATTTGCATGCACCACAGCTAATCGGTCCAAGCCTATCTCTGCTTCAAATTCTTCGAACAGGGCATCCACTCCATTCGTATCTCGGATGTCATAGCCAGCAGCGAAGGCGTGACATGTGTCCAAGCACACAGCCATACGCTTCGACTTCACACCTCTTATCAATTTACCCAGATCAGACAATGCTGCACCAATAACCCCGCCTTGACCGGCCATATTTTCCAGGGCCAGCACTGGAGATTTAGGTGTGTCGCTGAGAATCTCTTGAAGTGAATCAACTATTTGAGATGAAACCGCGTCAAATCCTCGTCCCTTGTGAGACCCGGTATGTAGTACCACACCAGTAGCCCCAATTTGATCCGCGATACTCAACGAATTCTTTATAGAATTTTTTGATTTTTCGAGCATGGCTTTGTCGTCGGTCGCCAGATTTGCTAAATAAATATTGTGGATCCATGCCGAAGAAAGTTTTGATTTCTTAAAGGCTTCCCGGTATTTCTCGATTGCATCGTCCGTGTGTTTCGTTGCACGCCACATCTGAGGCGCCGAACAAAATATTTGTATAGCTTCAGCTTCGATATTCTCACCGCGCTCTACACTGGAAAAAATCCCGCCAGATGACGAAACGTGTCCACCAATAATTGGATCAGTCACGAGCAGTTCCTACTCCCTCAATTCGATGGTATCTGAATACTATGTGAGGCTAGGAACCCTAGCATTACTAACGCTGAAGAGCCTTACCTTTTTTAGGTGTAAGAACTTCCAAGGGGTATACCATCTTCTTGAGCATCTCTCGAGGTGGGTCAATATATATAGCGCTCCACCCACATGCCTGCTCACATAATCGACAGCCGACACATTTACGATCGTCTACCGTTGCCATTCCATAGTAGTCACCGTGGTTTGGCGCGTCTGCCAATGAAAGGGCATCAAACGGACAGATATTTATACACAACTCACAGCCCGAGCCGATGCAGTTTTCCTCAACCACCTTAGCAAGCGGTAATTCTCGACGAGGGAATGTTCTCGCAATGTCCCCCAATTCATCCAAGATTGACTCGGGCGGACAGACAGCCCCGCAAGCTCCACAGTCAATGCAAAGCTCCGCATCGATCACGTGTAGTTCATTTCTAACGCCAGAGATAGCCTCAACTGGGCATTTCTTAGTGCAGGCCGTACACCCGATACAGGTTTCTACAATCTTGTAAGACAATTACACACCTCACGCTTGACGATGACTCGAGATTACTCTTCCTGCTTCGTGGCGGCAAGTCTCGAGTCTCTTCCAAAGACGGTTAATAGAGAATTTGTTCTGCCATCAAACTACCAATTTCTTCAGGTTGAAGTCCGAGAACACTTTCACATATCTCCCAGGTATGCTCGCCAATCAAAGGAGCTGCTCCTCTGATTTCATGAGGGGTCTCCGATAATCTGAAGCCTGCGCCATCGTATGCTCTTTTCCCCGCCTCTGAATGATCTGGATAAGCATAAAATTCTCTCGCAGCAAGATGCGGATCATGCAACACTTCGGACGCTTTTTGAACCATGCCAGCTGGGATACCGGCCGATTGGAGTTTATTCATAGCGTCCGGAGCATTCATATCTCTGATCCACTCAGACACAATATTATCCAAGCTATCTTCATTACTCTTTCGAGCCTCCAAAGTATGGAATCGTGGATCCGCCGCTAGTTCGGTTGATCCCATTACTTCAGTCAGACTGACCCAATGATCATCAGTCATGCAAGCCAACGCGACCCAATGATCGGCTCGGTCTCCAGCCTCATTGGCGAGAAAAGCACCATGAGGAGCCGCGTACGGCACTCTGTTCCCCGTGCGCTGATATGGCGTCTGTCCGTTGTCCCAGGCAAAAAGTGCTCCTGCCATCCCTGAAACCGAAGACTCCAATTGTGACATATCGATAAGTTGACCTTCGCCTGTGCGACGCTTGTGCCGCACGGCTGCCATAACCGCCACTGCAGCGTGAATCGGGTTGATAACATAGTCCGTATAGTTTGTACCGACTCCGATCGGTGGCTCGTTATCGTCTCCAGCTAGATAATTTACGCCGCAAATAGCTGACAAAAGAGCTCCAAATCCTTGGAACTCTGAGTGCGGTCCAGTCATCCCCTGCATCGGCTCGTAAAGGCCAATAATACCGGGATTGGCCGTCTGAACATTCTCCCAAGTGAATCCTATTTGCCGAATAGCCCGAGCAGTCATATTTGTGGCAAACACGTCTGCCCACTTGACTAATTCAATCCCGAGTTCATGACCTCTTTCCGTGGTCAAATCAATAGTGATAGATCGCTTCTCAGCATTGAAATTATTGTAGTAGCCGCTCTGATTGAGGCTCTCCTCGCCTTCTGGTTTCGGTTGAGCAATCCGAAGACCATCTGGGCGTTTCTCGGTCTCAATTCGAATGACGTCAGCGCCTAGATTTGCCAAAGCTCTTGTTGCAATAGGACCGGCTCCATACCATGTCGCGTCACAAACTTTCAGTCCATCAAGAGGCCGAGGTTTAGTATTTACATTGCTCATTTAAATCACTCCATTTTCACTCAATGCTTTTAGGTCAGACTCTGTCAGTCCAACACTTGTGAACATTTCCTCATTATGCTCACCAAGAAAGGGTGCCGGACGAGACAGTATCGCGGGAGTTGCCTCAAGTTGCCAAGGGGCGCCGGGATATCGTAGCTCCCGTCCTCTCCCAGGATCATTTACCGTCCGGAACCAATTCCGGTAGTTGAGCTGCTCACTTTCTGACAATTCCTTTGGCCCATTCACAGGTCCAATCAGTAGTCGCAGCTTTTGGCCTTCCACATAGAGTTGTTCTTTAGGGTATTTCTGGAAAAACCTCGTCACCAATACATCAGCCTCGGCGAATACATCCTCGATTTCTTTCAGTTTTTCAGGATCACCTAATAGTCGAAAGACCGCTGCACTGTTGGAAAATTCTGCCATCACCGAGGCATATGGCTCCTGCCGCAGTTCATCCGCTATAGAGTCACCCAAAAGATCCATTAGTTCCAATAATCCAGCAAATCCGGCACCCGCAATCCCGGCTGCCATGGCATATACCCATCCATCTTCGGCAGAATACAAACCCATCCCGGGCAATTTGATCCCGATAACGCCGCTTGTACCGCCGGTTCTTTCTCGGTCAATACCACGGATATCAGCAGTTTGCATGGCTGTTTCTTCTGCCATTAATAATGACTCATGCATAGACACTTCAACGTCTTGAGCAATACCTGAAGAGTCTCGCTCCAATATTGCCGCCACCACTCCGGCTGCCAAGTTGAGTGAAGCACAATGGAAACCTTGGTTGTCCGGCAGCTGTGTTGGAGGCCCTTCAGCAAAACCCGAAAGATTCATTATGCCAGCCATCGCAAGTGACACAATATCCGAATACGCGAGCGATGCGTATGGCCCGTATAACCCCCATCCGGTCACAGAGGCATTGATAAGATTAGGGAATCGCCTACGTAATTCTGTCGGGTCGAAGCCTAGCGCAGATGCTTCCTCAGGGGACCATGACTGTAGTAATACATCGGTTTCCTCTAGTAGTTTAAGAAATGTATCTTTCCCTTCCTGGGCACGAATATCCAGAGTGATCCCCTTCTTTCCAAC
>DEAP01000107.1:0-17486 GCA_002348225.1 Dehalococcoidia bacterium UBA2979 | reverse complement strand
CCATTTACGAGACGGATCTCCGCCTGGTGGTTCAACCTTGGTTACCTCGGCCCCAAGGTTTGCTAACAGATATCCTGCATAGTGGCCGAGCGGATCCGTCAAATCGAGTATTCTTATATCACCTAGTGCTGACGCCATGCTACCCCCAAATATACCGACTTTGACAATTACTTTTCGTTAACTACCAGAGCGTTATTCTAGAGTGTATTCGAAGTCAGGAGATTCGCGAATATTTACGAATCTTTTAACTTATGCAAACGCCATCGCAACTTCTCTGAGGTCATCTATGACGACAACTCGTAGCAAGCCGTCAATCATGACCACTCTTTCTGTGCTATCAGTTGCGAACTACCGAAAATTATTTATCTCTTCAACATGCTCATTTTTCGGTATGAATATGCAGATGGTGCTTCTTGCATTGGTAGCTTGGGAGCTTACCGAATCATTCACACTGTCAGGTGTGTTGATGGCTAGCTCAGCTATCCCAATGATCATTTTCACACTACCCGGTGGTGCAATTGCAGATAGAGTCAATAAGCGAACCCTGACTATTTTAACTATGACTAGTATGGGATCTCTAAATGTCATTACCGGTGCTTTAATACTTACTGAGGACATCAGTGTTCTTTCATTACTGCTCCTGGGCATTGCCCAAGGAAGCATTATCTCGATCGGAATGCCGGCAAGAATGCCACTCATGGCGGCAGTAGTTACACCAGACCGAGTTGGAAGCGCCATCGCAGTGTCTAACATGGCAATGAATATGTCTCGAGTTGCAGGCCCGATGGCCGGGGTGGCAATTATCGAAATCTTGCCGCACGTAGGCGATCGATTCGACGTTGGTTATGAGTGGGGCTATTTCACGTCCGGTCTCCTCGGTATCTTTTCAGTGCTACCACTTCTTGGAGTTCCTTCTGCACTTGCCCAACCAAAAACTAACGACGGGCAAAGCGCGGCCAATATGACACCATCTGCACTATGGTCAGATATAGGCGACGGGCTGAAATATGTAGCGACAACACCAACCCTCCGACTCGTAATGATCCTAATGCTAGTCCTGACTGTCTTCGCTCAACCCTTTCAGAATCTCATAGCCGGATTCGTCGAATCTGGCCTTGGTGAGACTGACTGGCAAGCAAAGGCAGGTCAACTCACTGCGATGGCTGGCGTTGGTGCCATGATCGGTTCGCTCCTGATTACTTGGCTGGCAGAGTGGGACAGGAAACCTCTCATGCAGTGGGTATCTGGGGTGGTGACAGCAGTCGGATTCTTCACCATGACATTCGGATCGCAGTTATTTGGGTTTGCGGGTGCAGTGGTTGGAATCACTCTTGTGGGAGGAGCAACCGCATTCTATATGACGGCAAGCAGCACGATGATGCTAATGACCGCCGACGCAAAATATTACGGTCGAGTCCTCAGCTTATTTATGCTCTCTTTCTCCACAGTGGGTGTCATGTCTTTCCCTCTTGGAGTTGTGGCGGATGCAATTGGATCTCTGGCACTGTTCAGTGTGCTTGGACTCTGTGTTGCTGGATCGATGGTTGTTCTCGCGATGACGAAACCGGGCTTTGTTTTCCGGCCTCTACACATATCAACGGTGGCCAGCGATACCACTGACACTCAAACAACCACGCCAGCAACAAATGAAGACTCGACACCGGCAATCACACCTCCTCGTTCAGCAGCTTTAGCAGATAAAACATCAAGACAAATTCGGCACAAACAAAAATTGCTATCAAAACGAAAGAGACATACTGGTTACGGTATTTTTGGTAGCAATGGTGCCACAACACAGTCCATGCCTAACTCAGATTCTACCTCCAACGGGTATCAAACCTTGAGTCGAAAAGACGGTTATGGGGTAGTCGACTTATCAGAGGGTGTGAACTCAGCAAGTGGAAAAGAATCATACGGACTGAACGGGTCACACAGATCACTCGAAGTAAAACCGACTCCTCAACCTGTTCAAGAACAGGAAATGACTGAGCACCCGTCAGATCCGAGCCCACAAGCAAAAACAACAAATGTCCCCGTCACCAGATTAGTCCCAGATGCAGTGCTGCAAATGGGCAGAGTAGACCATAAAATTATTCGCCTCACAAAATATGCCGCGCCGGCCGGTGCAGCTGCTATTGTTGCTCTAGTCGTATTCTTTCTCGGAAAACGGAAGAAATGAGTCAGTCGGAAAGGGTGCAATAAGTTGGAACCAAATGAGTCACAATTAATTGCTGACAGCTTAGACAGAGGTAAAACTGATTTGCCTGCTCAAATGTCTATAGATGCCGATGAGCTTCGTGCTGATACAACTCCCACTGTGCGCAGTGTGAGCTCAGGAATCGAATCAATTTTATTTCGACCGATGGCCGTGTTGGACCATGGCTTTATACGCGTCGTAGATTACATGGGTGATGATGGAGCTGTGGTACAAGCTGCACGCGTGTCCACAGGCAAAGGTACTCGTACGGTAAATACTGATCAGGGACTCATTAATTACCTGATGAGAAACCATCACTCAACGCCCTTTGAGATGTGCGAACTAAAAGTACATGTGAAACTGCCCATCTTCGTCGCGCGGCAATGGATACGACATCGTACTGCTAACGTGAACGAGATCTCCGCAAGGTATTCGATCCTCGATCGTGAATTTTATATCCCTGAAACAGAAATTCTGGCCGCTCAAAATAAGGATCTCAAGCAAGGCAGATCCGATGAGCCGATTAACGAACAGCAGGCACTATTTGTACAAGAACTACTCCGTACGGACGCATCCCGTGCGTACGACAACTATGAAATTCTCCTAAACACTGATAGCTCAGGTGAAATCATCGACGAAGATAAGGACGGAATAGCCCGTGAACTGGCACGAATGAATCTTTCATTAAATTTCTATACCCAGTGGTATTGGAAAATAGATCTCCACAACCTCCTAGGATTTCTGGCCCTCCGCACTGACTCCCACGCGCAATATGAAATAAGAGTGTATGCAGATCTACTGCTCGAAGTTGTGAAACTATGGGTGCCACTTGTATACAATTCGTTCGCAAAATATAGAGTCGGTGGTATCGGGCTCTCGGCCGCCGGAAAAGAAGCAATTAAACGAATGCTTCAAGGCCAGAAAGTCACTCGTGAAGACGTAGGTATGTCAGCCGGAGAATGGCGAGAACTTCTTGCAGACTTCGAAATAACATAAGAGCATTGAACCAAATCTACAGACAGGAAAGTACTATGTTTATCGCGATGAACGCATTCAAAGTAAAGAAAGATTCGGGCGACGCGTTCGAGGCCGCCTGGAAAGGTCGAGACAGCTATCTCAACGAAGTCCCCGGTATTATTCACTTTTCTCTTCTTCGTGGAGAAGATGATGAAGAAGGACTAAACTACTCATCTCACACGATTTGGGAATCAAAAGGAGACTTTGAATCGTGGACACAGAGTGAAGCCTTCGTTCAGAGCCATCGTGGTGGTGGCACTACCACTCCATTACTATTGGGTCATCCCCAAGTCAGTTTGTGGGACGCGGTGATCGAACAAGACTTCACGAGCAAGGGTGACTGACCAGAGGCATTGCACAATGCCCTCGTAGCTCAGGGGACAGAGCGAGGGTTTCCTAAACCCTAGGCCGGAGGTTCGAATCCTCCCGAGGGCACCATACTTCCAGATATCCCATATATAGCAAGGGATTACCATGCGGTATGAATCCGCTGCTCTTAGCGTGAACCCCAAAAGGGGGCAATATTTATAAAAATATAGCAATCTCGAGGATTCAAACTACTTATATTGGTAGACAGATCTGAAAACATCCTATCGGATAGTTTTTTTAGACACCTAGTAGATCACATAATTCAGGAAAGTTTGTTGTCGTATAGTCAGGCATGTATAAGTTGTAAAATTCTGATTCATCGTATGGTAAATCGTATCTATTAACATAAGCCCCTCGATAGCCGCTGATTCTTGCTCCTAAAATATCAAATGAATGTGCGGCTACCATCATTATCTGTCTTGGTTCAAGGTTTAACTCTTTAGCAGCAAAACGATAGACCGCAGGGTGGGGTTTAAATTGTCCCACTGTTTCTGCCGATAAAATAGTTTGGAAGTCACGTTTAATTCGGTTCTTAGCTAAATACTCTAGGTAACTCTGCTCCCCATTCGAAAGCATTACAAGGTTATATTTTTCGCTTAGTCTGTCTAATCCTTCTATTGCATCGAGGAACGGAGATAAATATTGATAAGCTTCCATGAAGTCATCTATTTGGTTATAAGTAAATTCAACCTTTAAGCTTTTTAGACTATATATCAAGGCCCGTCTTTTTACAGCTAAATAACCACTGTGACCCATCATATATAAGTTATCTTGGTATTGCTCAATACGTTGTCTTAATCTCCAATGAGCCCAAACATCAGCACCCTTTAGGTTTTCTGCGTTACCACATTCCTGCAGTAGGTCATCTAAGGGGGGTACGAGGCCACCAGCAAGGTCGAGTACAGTTCCAAAAATATCAAAGGTTAAAGTTGTAACGTTTTCTATAGGGTTTTTAGTCATTATTTACTCCGACGTCCGAACACACTAATTTATTCCTCTTTATTTTTCTCTAGTCTAGTAACAATTCCAATAGACTATGGTTAGGTCAACCAGACCGCCAGCCACAATAATGATGTCTGTATTTGTTTCTTAATTCATCATCCTTGACTAAGTCATATCCATTCGATGCCCCATGCGGGCTAGAGCCACTCAGCTACGGGATTACCCCACTGGAAGGGCTTCGTAAGGACGTATCGAATACCCTGCTCGCCAGCATAACCAGAAAGACTATCAATAATTGGCTGGGTTGCTTCAAAATCGTACCCGATCCCGTGTGCGTAACCAGGACCGTCATGCCAAATATCCACATATAGATAGATGTGCGTGATTCCGTCTGGCTTAGTGCGTTTCGTTACTTCGACGGCCGTGCTTATCTGTTGCACCACTTCCTGTTGTGTGTTCGGCGGCCGTAGCCGCACCACATTGATTGCAAAGCCTGTATCCCCGTCATTCGAAACAACCCAGTTACCTGATGTACTGTTTTCGATGTGAGCCCCATTTGATAACGGAAAATTATTTGAACCGAACCTTTTTAGACTCCAAGCAGTAGCACACGTCTCGGTAACAAGTTGTCGGACCGCTTCATCGAGTACCTCCTGACCACGACAACTTTTCTCCCCGTGCATTTCTATCATTCGCTCTTGAAGTCGGCTGAACCTTCCCCTTTCACTCACTGAGTCAAATGCCCAGCCTATCCACGCCCAAGGAGGATTGTGATCGCTGCTACGGGTCATCATAGATGCTATCCAACAACCATCATCGGCGATGAAAGCAGGACGGATTTTGGGAAACAGTGATATGAACCAGTCGGACATTTCTTTATGTTCATCGTGTTGAGGAATATGAGATGTCATCCGCTGATTCTAACAAGTAACTACTATCTGACCTGTTACTAAATCGAGGTGATCTGTTAGCTTTATCTCTCTGTCCGATGAGTTATCTTATGCTCAAGAGAGTTGGGGTATGTTTCTCGTTTCTATGTGGAAATCTACGTTAGGAGTTTGTGATGCGTTACGACGATTTCGAAGAACTACGAATCACCATAAGTGACAAAATTGCTGAATGGCAAATTATCAGACCTGAAAAATTAAATGCCATGCGGCATAAGACATTCTGGGAAATTATGGAACTTGGCCGTCGACTTAACACAGATCCAGAAGTCCGGGCCGTGGTGGCGACACACGAGGGAAGAGGATTTTCTGCTGGAGCTGACTTAACAGCTGAAGATCCTGGTGCAGAGTCTTCATCGAATCCGAGGCCGGGAAAAAACGATTCCATGGGGGTGAGCGGCGTTGGGATGGCAATGCCATTAATCGACAAACCAACCATCGCAGCAATCGACGGGGTCTGTGCCGGCGCCGGCATGTCTCTGGCGCTGTCATTCGACATTCGGATTGTAGGCCCGAACGCAAATTTTCTAACAATATTCACTCGCCGTGCCTTGGGGCCAGACTGCGGCCTCACTTATCACCTGCCGAGATTGGTTGGACAAGGAAAAGCACTGGAACTCATGTATACAAGCAGAGATGTCAGGGCTGAGGAAGCAGTCCGCATCGGTTTGGCTAATACTCTAGTTGATGATCCAAGAGCATATGCACTCGAAATGGCACGAGAACTTGCTGATGGACCACCGTTATCCCTTATGTGGGAAAAGCGAGAAGTAATGCACACATGGGAGGCATCACTTCAGGAACAGATTGAATTCGAATGGTCAGCACAGAAGCAGATCGAGCAAAGCAGCGACGTACGTGAGGGCAAACGCGCCTTTATCGAGAAACGTAAAGCAAATTTTACGGGTCGATAGGCGGGTACAACGGCACCATTTCGTAAATGACGGGAAGTCTCTAGCAGTAAGTCTTCGAACCGCCTCATTCAGCTTGAGTAACCACCTCGTCTCGAATGAGTTGATCGATATGATCCAGTGAATAACCCAACTCCCCAAGTATCTGTGCCGTATGTTCTCCTAATCCTGGAGAAGAAATAGTCGGAAATACCGGGGTTTTCTCCATTTTAACTGCGGTACCATACGTCTTGTACTCTCCCAATTTTGAATGCTCCAGATTCACCACGAAATCATTTTCTACAATCTGTTCCTCATCAAATACTTCGTGCGGGAAATTAAATGGTCCACATGGCACACCTGCCTGCCGTAGCTTCGATATCCAAAAGTCGGCTGACCGGCTTCTAACTATGTCTTCACATCGCCTAGTAAATTGAACTAACGTGTCATAATCTTCCGAACGATTCATATCAAAGTCTGGTGTCCGAGGATCGACCACATCAAGCACTTCACAAAATTTAGCTTGGAGAGCCACACTGAGTGCCCCGACCGCAAAGAAGTTATCACTTGCACGATAATTCCGGAAATATGTATTTGTTTCAGGTCCACTTCCAGGATTAGTGATTCTCTTAAAAACACTTCTCTGTTCATCAAATCCTGCGCCTTTGGCCTGTCCTTCTGCGAGCTCCTGTACTACTCGTTCCCATGCTGGAGGATCTGTGGCAGCAAACCAGTGAATCTGATTCCCTGCAAGAATGAGTGACGTCTGAAGTAAGCTAGTGCTGACTTTTTGACCTTCACCAGTGGTGTTGCGATGAAGTAGAGCGGTCACCACTGCTAACGCTGACGCAAGGCCTGTGGCCCAGTCAGCCACTGCTGGGGTCAGGTCTGACGGAACTCCGTTAATATCTCTTGCTAAAATGGATGCCAAGCCAGACATACCTGCCGCAACGACGTCGTAGCCTCCCTCTTGACTAAACGGTCCCTTGGGACCATACGGAGCATGTTCCAAGTAAATGAGAGATGAGTTCCATTCGCGTAGATCTTCGTAACGCAGTCCGAATTTTTGCAAATCCGCTAGCTTGAGAGACAGCAAGACTACGTCAGATTGCTTAACTAGCTTTTCAATAATTTCAGCTGCCTCTTGCTTACCAAGGTCAAGAGCGATACTTCTCTTTCCTCTATTAATTACTGTAAAACCCTTGCTTTCGTTAGGCAGTATGGGGCCTATCCCATATCGGTGTGGGTCGCCGGTCAATGATTCGACCTTAACCACCTCTGCACCCATGTCAGAGAGATGAACAGCGCAGGAAGGAATAGCGAGAATCGTAGCAATTTCAAGAACTTTTATCCCATGTAATGGTCGCTTCGTAATATCTTTGTCAACCACTCTGGCTCTCCTTACTGGGTACGTTTGCTACTTCACAGTGCCTAGCTATCAAAACATTCTCAGTATCAAGTAACACGAAGGATATACTACCCGTAGTCGGTGCCAGTTATCGACCTAGGCATAACCCAGAACAAAAGGGCCATTCATGAATACTGATTTAAAAACATCGACAATTGCATCAACAGAGGTCCAAGTTACTCAAATTGGAATGGGAGGTGCTCCTCTAGGTAAGCTAGATCAGTCGGTCGCATATCGCACTCTCGAAAAAGCATATGAAATCGGTATCAGATATTTTGACACGGCGCCTCTATACGGTGCAGGCAATAGTGAAACATTTAGTGGGAGCTTCTTATCAACCGTGGATCGAGACGAGTTCACGCTCTCAAGTAAAGTTGGCCGATTGATTCTTTCTGAAGAGGAAGCAGCCTCCTTTAAATTCGATGGTCCTCGCACAGCCACGATTCAAGTGAACGAGAAAGCATCTCGCTATAAAAATAATGTCGTCTTCGATTTCTCGCGAGATGGCATCCTACGATCGATCGAGGAAACACTGGAAAGATTGCAGCTCGATTACATCGACATTGCATATATCCACGATCCTGATGATCACTATCATCAGGCTTTAAATGAGTCGTTCCCAGCGCTTGCTGAACTAAAATCTCAGGGCATGATTAAGGCAATTGGTGCCGGCATGAATGAGTGGGAAATGCTTTCTAAGTTTGCGGTGGAGGTAGACGTTGACTGTTTTTTACTTGCTGGGAGATACACACTTCTTGATCAGTCAGCACTAGATACCCTACTCCCCATATGTGAGCAACAAAATATTAGTTTGATTTTGGGTGGTCCCTATAACAGTGGTATCTTGGCATCCGATCTCACATCTAACACTACGTACTTCTATGACCCTGCTCCAGCAGAGATCGTTTCCAAAGCTAAACAAATTAGAGATGTGTGCGATCAGTTTGGTGTGCCACTGAAGGCTGCAGCTCTCCAGTTCGGTTTATTACATCCGGCCGTGGCTTCGACCATACCCGGCCCAAGTACGCATATAGAAGCATCTGAGAACGTGGAAATGAGCACTTTCCCAATTGATCGAAACATGTGGCAGGAACTGAAATCAAAGAATTTAATTGATTCCAACTGTCCTACATAAGCGTCTCGTTGTTGAAACAATCAGCCTGCTACACCTCGTGAATGCCAGTTACTATACTGAGCACAACATGAGGCTAGAGAACCAAATATTCCCGACGGCGCCTAACCTCTCAAAGCACCCTATACATGAGGATCAACATGAAAATCACAGATATTACAGTTAACCGGATTCGGTCTCCACAAGAAGAAAATGCGAGGGCTTTCGTGGGCACACCTGGAAGACTACTTCTCCAAATTCACACAGATGAAGGCATTACTGGAATTTCAGAATCAAGCCGCAACATAAAAGTGGTCAAAGCGTATGTAGATGAACTAATAAAACCCCTACTCATAGGTACAGATCCCTGCAGACCTAGAAAGATTTGGGAGTTACTGACTCTGGGCGAGGGACAGCAGGCAACTAGATTTCCCTCACAAATAGTGGGTTCAATCGATGTGGCTATCTGGGACATAATGGGCAAGGTCGCGAACATGCCAATCTATCAATTACTTGGCGGAGCTCGCCGGACGAGCATACCTCTCTACTGGAGTAGAGGTAACGGTTGGAGCAAATCTCCCGAAGAAATGCTGGATGAGATTCAGGAAGGATATGACAAAGGGTATCGCGCATTCAAAATAAGGATGGACTGGCGTGATTACAGACAGGACGCCGATCCAAAAAAGGACTTCGCGCTCTTTGAGAAGTGCCGTGAGTGGCTCCCAGACGATTGCCCTCTCAGCTTTGATGCGAACTGCGGTTATTCAGTGCCTACGGCAATAGAACAAGGCCGGAAATTTGAGGAGCTCGGAATTGCACACTTCGAGGAGCCTTTACCGCAATATGATTTACCTGGTCTAAAACAAGTCGTAGACGCGCTTGATTGTTCAGTATCCTCTGGAGAGCAAGAGACATCTTCATGGAGGTTTAGAGATCTAATGCTCTTGGGGAACCCTGACATCCTGCAGCCAGACGTTACAAATGTGGGCGGTTTGTCTGAAATGATCAGAGTGTATGAAATGGCAGCAATTCATAACAAAATAGTCATGCCGCATAGTCCAAGTGTCGGCGCAAATTCCATGGCAAGTCTTCACCTCTATTCGACTGTTACCAATGCGGTTAGGCCTCACGAGTTTTCCGAGGAATTCACTGTTCCAGCTGAAGAACTCGCGAAACTATATAAAGAGCCAGTCATACCAGAAAACGGTACTATCTCACTCCCGGATCGACCAGGTCTGGGATTGGAACTTGATCCACAGGCATTGGAAGCATTCATCGTGGAGTAGCTAGGCCTAGACTGGATACGGTACTGTTCGCCACTTCACCCCACATATTTCCAGTGAGTCAAATTTCCGTCTTCCGGGCGCTTCCCATAGATCTACGCCTATCACACCTGTACGCCCGTCTCGAGATTCGACGAAACGCATGGTTTGAAAATCGGCCAATTGTAATGCGGTCGGATCGTCATGGACTAAAGAGCAGCCAGCGCCTAAACCATTGACCCAGCGCAAGCAAATTTCTGCAGGATCTATATCTCTACAAGCAATTTCCACTGCCGCAAAACCAGTGGTCACTCCACCATGAGGTCTTGAATCAACATCATTTTGCCATGTATTCCCAGCCGGATAATACGTTCCTTTGTTTTGAGGAAACGAGTCCTGCCCGGGCCAGTTCTCCTGTATTTCCGCCAAAGTACCAAAGTCACGTGGGTGAAATTGGACATTAACACCAGACACGGTGTCTGGGTGTTTTGTAAGAGGAGTTCCCAATTCATAAGGACCTGATTTAACACCCGCCAACCCCGACCCTGGCTCCCCGTCACAGATATTCCAACTTCCGGCCACGATACCAGTGCCCGAGCCTTGAACGGACATAGTCTGGGAGGCTAACGCAACGTCAGGCACTTGGACGATTGCCATGTAGCCGCAATCACCATTTCGTTCCAATAATCTGGTTTGCGTCGTGGATTTTGCCCAGGCGTGATCAGATGGAGACACGGTTTCCAGGAAGGTATCACCCAAACGAATATGTGTATTGGTCAAATCACCACCAGCCGCCATCCTCGGATCACGGAACACGACAGGTGCGTCGAACGCGGCACTCAACATCCCCGACGTCCACTCCAAGTCATAAGCAAGTAGGCAAATTTGTCTCAATCGGAGTGCAGTACTAACAGTCATAACTTCTCCCTTTACCACTAGATGATGTACGCAGATTATCTACTAGACGGATATCATGCGAGTTCGTCCCAGTGTACGTACCAAGGTGTGAGTACCAGTAACACCCTGATATGCTCCAATGTGCTGCCCAAGGTCTACAGCTGAAACCTTTTGAAAGCACCATAAAAGATTCGAATATCCAGAGGGAAAAATATGATCATCAGCCTAGAAACCCTGAAAACACGTATCCACGGTGTCGTACTAAATAAAGGCGAACAGGGGCATGTTATTGAGGGCCTAATATCAAAATTAGAATCACTGCCAGAGAGCTACGATGAGCTACTCGAATTTGCGAATGGGTTATCTGATCTCCCCGTCCGGGCCGACTGGCCCTATATAGAACCCAACGGTATCGAAGATATCTGGGAAGAGTCCGATCCAAGCCGGCATACAGGAACCGTGGCAAGTATTGATTTAGAGGAGAGCGCCCAGCGAGTAGAATCAGCCTTCCTCGGTTCAGTCGCTGGCTGTGTTCTGGGCAAACCTCTGGAAGTAATGCTCAGTGGTCACGAGATCAGGAGTGCACTGGAAGCTATGGGCGATTGGCCTCTAGATAAATACGTGTCCAAACGAATCGAAGACTTTCTCCCGAGAGTACATAATTCATTCCCGGAAACGGCTCGCGAATTTATCCAACACGTAGCTCCCGATGACGACATCAACTACACCATCATGGGTATGCTCATCCTGGAGGAATATGGCAGTGGTTTTACACATGACAACGTACAGGATCTCTGGCTGAAGCATCTCAACTTCCAGACCACATTTGGGCCAGAGCGAACCACCCTCTTACGTGCAGGTACCGAATCTCTTGATAGATTCAATCTTGCATCATTCCTAGAGAAAGGTGGAACTGGTCGCAGAGAGCCAATTAAAGCGCGACCTGGTCATTTATCAGTGTTCAATGACTTCCTCAATCCTGGAGATGAGCTCTGTGGAGCGGCAATACGCGCCGACGCATACGGGTACGCGTGTCCCGGCAGACCGCAAGACGCAGCGAATATGGCTTGGATGGACGCGAGTTTTACACACAACAGAACTGGCATCTACGGAACTATGTTTATTGCTTCGGCTATCGCAATGGCTCAAGTGACAGACGATCGAATACAGATAATCGAGACGGCTCTGCAATACGTCCCGCAGCGAAGTCGGTTCCATGAGCGCGTGTCTGCCTGTCTGGAAGTTGTCAAAGCCGCAGACTCCTGGGAGCAAGCGTACGATCGAATAAGTGATGAATACGGGGAATACGGACATTGCCGGATATATCAAGAAACTGGGATGCTCATAAACACACTGAATTTTGCGGAAAACGTCGGAGATGGCATCTGCATTCAGGTCAGTCAGGGAGCTGATACTGATAGCTACGGGGCCTCGGCCGGTTCACTACTCGGTGCTTATTTCGGACCGGGCCATCTCGATAGCTCCTGGATAGAACCTTTTAACGATGATATTCATTCAGGTATGGCATGGTTTTTCGAACGGTCGCTCTCTACACTCGCGGCCAGGATGGGCGAATTACCGAGACAGATCATGCCGGAACTTCTAGAAAAGAACTGAACGAGGTCAGCTCACGATCGGCTGGTGTGATTTCAGAAACCTACGTGCGTGTTTAACTGCTTCCTCTATGTGCTCTTCAGAATCTTTCCACGGATAAATTGTCAATTCAGAGTTCGGAGCAAGGTCAGCAACTTCCATAGCGGTGGCATATGGGTGAGCCGGCACATTATCTGGCGCTACCAGCATCGGGGTCCGGACTGATCGTACAAAATCTCTCGACACTGTAAATACGAAATCTGCACGGTTGGTATACATATTCGTCAAAAATTCATGGATTTCTTCCATATCTATATCGGAACGCTTTTCACAGAGAGGAGGTCCCCATCCCTTAATGTTGTTTTGATAGAACAAATCTGGATATTCGGGACTGTATCCACTTGGCTGCATGAGTGCAGCAGCCACAACCCGTTCCGGTGCCAGCCGAATTAAATTATGGATCATCGGTCCCCCAATACAAAAACCCAACACAAGGAATTTCTCTATGCCAAGATGATCCATGAGCCCTAGCTGATCATGGGAAAAACCATCCCATGGATGCTCAACATCCAAAGGGCCCGTTGACCCACCGAGCGGCGCGTTCCGAAGATCCGAACTAATACAACGAAAGTCATCTCTGTATGTCACCATTGGGTTAAATGGCACAGCGGTGTCGAGTGCTGCCATGGTCGAATTAAGTCCGCCACCAGGAATAATCAAAAGTGGAAATCCGGAACCAACTTCTTCATAGGCTATCCGCACTGAATCTCGCTCGTAAAATGGCATACTGTTATCGTCCCCAAGGCTGTGGTTAGAACTATCGGAATGGCAGCATAACAGTTACAGCAAGAAAATTAACAAACAGAGGGAATTGTGTTTTATGAGTCAACTCTTCCAACCACTCGAAATCGGCCAAAAGACAATGAAAAACCGCTTCATGCTGGCACCGCTTACAAACTGCCAAAGTAACGACGACGGGACATTGTCAGACGAGGAATTCAAGTGGCTGACAATGAGAGCTGAAGGTGGTTTTGGGCTGACGATGACCTGCGCAGCGCATGTCCAGGCGGTGGGACGAGGTTTCCCTGGTCAGCTCGGTATCTTCAACGATAACCAGCTAGATGGATTGACCAGACTAGCCTCGGCAATAAAGTTACATGACAGCATCGCTATCGCTCAGCTTCATCACGCTGGAATGCGAAGTCCACATGATTTGATCGAGGGGCCACCTGTCTCCGCATCTGATGACGAAGAAACTGGTTCACGAGGCCTCTCGACCGATGAGGTAAAACAAGTTATTACAGACTTCATTTCAGCTGCTGTCAGGGCGGAGCGTGCCGGCTTTGATGGTGTCGAGCTGCACGGTGCACACGGCTATCTTATTTGTCAATTCCTCAGTAGCGAGATCAATCACAGGACGGATGAATACGGGGGGACACTCGATAACAGGGCTCGTGTTCTCACTGAAATCATCGACGGAATTCGTGAAAACTGTGCCCCGGAGTTTCTTCTTGGTGTAAGACTCTCCCCCGAACGCTTCGGCATGGATCTCACAGAAATCAAAACTCTTTCTGAACAAATCATGCTGAGTGGAAATATTGATTTTCTCGACATTTCACTGTGGGACTCATTCAAAGAGCCGAACGAAGAAGCATTCGAGGGAACTTCCCTACTCTCACATTTTGCAGAATTAGAGCGAGGTGATGCCAAACTGGGTGTCGCTGGAAAAATCACAACACCGTCCGACGCAGAGGCCATTATGTCTCAGGGTGTCGACTGGATAATGCTTGGGCGCGCAGCGATAATCAATCATGATTTTCCTGATAAATATCAAGCTGATCCTGACTTTACCCCAACGGCACTTCCTGTCTCCCCGTCTTATCTGAATAATGAAGGGTTGTCAGACAACTTCGTCGAATATATGAGACGTTGGAAAGGCTTTGTGACCGACTGATCGACCGAAAGTGCTAGCTTCTTCGAGCGTCAATGAAACTTTTGACAAAAAATACCATGGCCAAAACTGAGGTCACTATCATCACAAGCACCCGAGCTAAACCGGCCCCACCAGAATCAATCGATGTCGGTAAACGCATGCCGATAAGAGCCAGCAAAATAATCAAGGTCAGAAGAATCGCTATATGTGAAACCAGCTTATTTAAATCTGGTCTTTTGCCGGATATGAGATAACAAATAAAAAGTACTATTCCAAATGCCACTGGTATCAAAGCAGTTACAGAGGAGACGGCGAAATACCCCCAGATGCCCATAATCATCAACGAAAGGGCATTTAGAAGATTTGCATTGGATACGTTCATGGTGGCACTCACCGTCCTCTCGTTAGCAACACTGATAGCAGGCACTTTGATCATATCAAGTAGTTGGGCAGGGCCATATAGTCGAGTGCCCTAATTTTGCACATCCGATTTCAACGGGTAGCGTTTGCCATTAAGTAAGAGACCTATCGGAGAGTGCCTGACCAGGCACTTATAAGTTATTAGACAAACAATGCTTGTGGAGACTATTGCGATTGGGAATTTTACCAAGACCGGCATATCCCAATCAAACATCGAGAAGGTAATAAAGGTCACGATCGGAAGATGTATCAGATACATCCAATAGGAACCATCTGATACAAACCGCAACATACTGTTAGGGGTACCGAATTTGCTTTCGGCCAGTCCGATGAAACCGAAGGAAAATATCGTGGCGCAGCAAATTCTGATCCCGTATTTCACTAGTTCCCGCAAACCGTCCAAATCAGACCCGTCATAGCCAGGAGTGAGATCTGTTAGAACCAATACAGAATAGCCAAAAAACAACAGCAAACCCGTCAGTGCATATGTAGGCCACTGGGAAATTATTATCGAAAGCAGTCTATTGTTCGTATACAAGCCATAGCCGAGTACAAAATATAGTCCACTGGCTAGTGGGTTTTCGACCAATTCACCCCAAGTAGAAATATTGATAATCAGAGAAAGACCAATAAAACCTATAGGAACCACTGGCCTGAAAAATATACCGGCGGCCAAATCCTTAATCCATACCAGACTCGTTTTAATAAACTCAATTCGAGTTCCATCAATTACCTCGGACAATCTCCTCAAAGCCACCGAGGGCCCGCTGCATAACATTGTGAGCACCACAAATATCATCAAGTGCCAGAGGAACCACAGATGATGGGGCTGACCCTCGTTCGAGTAGAAAAAACGGACATCCCCGCTCCAGCCATATTCGAAAATCCAGGGCAGTGATAACCCGATCAACGGGAAAAAGATAATCATCGGAAAGGCAAGACGCAGCCACCTGTTTAGCCACCAAGCCTGCCATGATTTGCGACTAATAATCAGATTGGCAAAAAATCCAGCCAGCATAAAGAACACTGGCATTCTCCACATGTGGATGAAATCGAAGATCAGTCCAATGATCTCAGACGAATTTGTGTCTTTCGGCCACATCGCCAAATCTGGGTAATAGGGTATTGCCGCATGGAGGACTATACCCAGCAGCATGGCAATCCCTCTCAGAGCGTCCAGGCCGTGATAGCGTTCAGGTGAGGGTGCCAAAGACATACTACATCCAAATTACTGCGACGGTGAATGCATCTAACTGCACTCATTGAGCGTACAGTAAAATGTAGAGCACGCGCCTAAAGTGTCATAGTCTGCAGACAGAGCCGGGGACAATATGGAGCTCGAAGAATACAAATCAATACTAACTGCCGCCCGAAAACCTTTCCTCGATTTATTGAATGGCTGCGGTGCTCCAGAACTAACCCAGAAACCTGACGAGGAGTCTTGGTGTTCTATAGAGACATTCCAGCATTTAGTGCAGTCCGACGTTTACCATTTCGCTGATATCTTGCGACCCCTAAATGAAGCTCGATTTGACCTGATCACCCTTTTCGGTGCGAAAATAGAATCTGATTCACCCAAAATTTTTCAGACGATCCCATCGCCAGACGGTCAGATGGCAAAAGCGGGCCTACTGGGACTACAAAGCGATATTTATGAAATATTTTTCGAGGGTCTGGGGTCCTATGCAGACCAATTCGGATTGAATAATTCGACTCTGCATCACCCAGTATTTGGCGATCTGAGAGGGCTGCAGTGGCTGAATTTTTATGTTTTTCATGACTGGAACCACTACATACAAGGAGCTGTATCAGCAAAACAGCTTGGTGTTATCCCAAACTACGACCCTTACGGTGTTTCTAATCCGAATATATAAATAGCCGCTCGCACGGCCCGTCAAAACAAATTATTTCCATTTGCTAAATCACAACTGTTTGAGAATATTTCTCAAACAGTTGCACAAAACTTAATTGAGAGATAGTCTCAATGCTCTGTGAGAATCATTCTCACTAATAAATTATGTCTAGTGAAAAAGTATGCAGGGGGATTGGATAATTATGCTGAGTAGTTTAAGCACTCGATGGTTACGTTTCTCGAAATTAACGACACTCGCGATAATTGCGTCGCTAGTCGCACTCGCACTAGTGGGTTGCTCTGACTCGGAGAGCTCGAGCTCGTCCGAATCACAGAGCTCCAGTGCTGCAACTGAAACAACAACAAAGTTGGTATTATCCGGGACAATATTTCCGGTATATGACATCGTTCGCCAGATCGCTGGGGATAAAGCCGATGTATCTCTTTTATTGGCCCCGGGCGAGTCACCACACACATTTAATATGACTCCGTCTGTTCAACAGGCAATCAGCGAATCAGCAATCGTATTCGGAATAGGTGAAGGCCTCGACGAATGGATCGTCGACTCAGACAATTACGTTGTCCTAACTTCTGGTATCGAACTGCGAGGCTGGTCGGGCGAGGACGATCACGACGACGATAAAAAGC
>DEAP01000094.1 GCA_002348225.1 Dehalococcoidia bacterium UBA2979 | reverse complement strand
CAAGCCCACGATCGGTAAAAGCGGGATAAAAATAACTCCCCTCACCCATCACCCGTATATCGCATGCCAGAGCAATTCCAAAGCCACCACCCACAGCCGGGCCATTAACAGCAGCAATAACAGGTACTGGCAATTTATGAAACAATTCCAGCCACCCAAATCTGGGAGCTGGTCGCGACGGGAGAATATCTTCACCGGACAATTTACTGCCAGAACTCAAATCCGCCCCCGAACAGAAAGCCCTGCCTTCTCCCGTCACCACCACTGCGCGTATTTCAGCGTTATCACGAACACTTAGCAGAAGATCTCGAAACAAGATCTTCATCTCATCCGTAAGAGCGTTGAGACGCTCAGGCCGGTTCATTGTAATAACCAGCGTGGAATCAAGTATCTCGCTCTTCAGCATTGAGGGTGGAGTGTGATTCGAAGCCATATCTGGATTATAGCGAAATCACCTGATCTGGAGCAGCGGGTCCTAAAGCAGCATATAAATCGGGGAAACAGCCCACGGCAACACCCTCGACCACACCACTCGGCTGAGCGTTACCAGCTTCACCAGTCGCAAGGCCTCTCTGCAGTGCACATTGATCACACATCATTAAGAGCATTCCTTTTTCTTTAGCAATCTTGGCTAAACGTTCGCCTTTCGGGTCACCTTCCCTCAACATAAATGCGTTGTCGTCGAAGAAAAATATTCCGAGCACGTCTACTCCGTGTCGATCTTCCTCTAACTGAGGCAGAATCATGTCTCCTACCTTGTAATTGGCTGCATTGGGTGTATTCAAAATATAAGCAACTTTCACAACAATATCCTTCCCATATGAATTAACTAATGAATATAGTGAAGGTAACTACATGTCGACCAACATTCAATCACGCGAGCTGCCAATAAAAAACAGACTTGCCACCAATATGACAAAACCACAGACTAATGTCCCAAAAGCACTCGATGTGCGGATCGCAGGTTTCGAGTCCTGGAATTCTTGTCGAGCAACAAAGGTCTCAGTGAACATCTCTTTGCCATGTGAATAGTGACTGTCAGTGCTTGTAGGGCCAATAAATCGATATAAAATCAGGGCGGTGATAAAGGACATCACAGCGGCAACAATCAACACGTAAAAAACATCTACCATACGGGAACGATATCAGATCAACGAGTACATGAAACGAAAGTTGAAGAACCTTCAAGGAGTTGTAGTATCCCTTCGCAACAAACAATTGAGGGGTTGTTAGAGCGCGACAAGTGACTTCGAAAAGTACCGGATAATCGTTCAACTCCTTGAAGGATTTTACGCTGGCTGTAGCCAACATTAAACATAACTTACTCAATCAAGAAAATAAGATCTGTTAGATACCTAGCACACCAAATAGAATCTCATCGGCGAGTAATGTCGATCTCGTCTGTTGCCAGGTGTAATCGACGCAGCGCTCTTTGAGTCGTTCAGATTACCGATATTTGGTGCATCCAGAATAGTGTGATAGCACAGTGGAAAGTCTCGAAATCCATTCATACCCACAATCTAGCTTATCCTGCACGGAGTCGACTAATTAAGAAAGTTAAATTCAAGTTAAAGGGTTTAAAGATGCGGAACGCGGGCTTGGCTGCCTCACTAGTATGTGTTGTGATCGTGATAGTCGGTTTATTACTTGCTATTGCTGGGAGCGATGACGGATATGTTCCTAATAATTCTCCTCGAGGCATTCCACTTTTTGCGTTGACTGCAATACTGATTTTTGGTACCCAGTGGATTCTCTTTGTGCCGGCATATATTTTTCAAACTGAGAAATTTTTCGACCTGACCGGCGGTGTAACGTACGTCATTGCGATGATCTTTACCGTCGCACTAGCAGAAAATATGACTTTGGTCGGATATATATTGGCTCTGATGATCATTGTTTGGGCTCTCCGGCTCTCGTCATTCCTTTCTTTACGAATTCAGCGTGACGGTTTTGATAAAAGATTCACGACAATCAAACCAAGTATGAGTCGATTCTTTATGACATGGAATCTGCAAGGTCTGTGGGTTCTCTCATGCTCGTCCCCTGCTCTTGCTGCAATTGCAGCGGACGGTAGGGAGCTCGAGATCACTCCGTACGCGGTCATTGGGGCACTGATTTGGGGAATTGGATTCGTACTCGAGATACTTGCCGACGGCCAGAAAAAAAGGTTCCGTGCCGATCCAGCTAACGAGGGTAGATTCATCACCTCAGGACTTTGGGCATGGTCTCGTCATCCTAATTATTTAGGAGAAATTCTCCTGTGGACAGGGATTTTAATCATGCTGATAACAGAACTTAGCGGATGGCAATACATAACTGCGTTGTCAGTGCCTTACACAATCTTCATGCTGACAAAGGTCTCAGGTATCAGAATGCTAGACGAGCACGGTGATGCGAAGTGGGGAAGTGATAAAAAATATATCTGGTATCAAAAAAACACCCCCGCATTAATCCTCCGACCACCCAAATCGATGGAAGACGACCTCTTGTAGTCGACTGTTATGGAAACCAATTCTCCAACAGTTTCGCCCGCTAGTTATGCCCACAAATGGCGATCGTTCTTCCCCATAGGTCTGTCTTTATTCACCAATGTACTCAGTATGACTATGGTGTTTGTCGCTCTTTCGGCTATCGCTGAAGATTTTGAAATCACTCTTAAATTAGTCTCTTGGGTAGTGATAATTGAATCACTCGTATTGAGCGCATTGATCATGCCAATGGGTCGCGTTGGCGATATGTTCGGCTGGAAACGTATACACGTGATCGGTCTCCTGTTATTCGGTCTAGGGGCCCTCAGCACAGGCTTAGCGCCATCATTTATGTTACTGATAGGTGCTCGCTTAATTATGGCTGTAGGCGGTGCGATGATTCAGTCTACACAGACCGCACTAGCAATAGCTTCTTTCCCTCCGGAGGAGCAAGGAACAGCTATAGGAAGTCAGAGTACGGCGGTTGCAATCGGTGGTTGCTGTGGGCCTATCGTTGCCGGACTTACTCTGCAGGTACTCCCTTGGGAAGCTATGTTCTTTATGCTTGTGCCCTTGAGTCTATTGACTGCCCTGTCGGCAATGATATTCATAGACACTTCTGTCCTAGCCCTTCGTCAATCAACACTCGTACAAAAATTTGACTGGGGTGGTGCAGTATTATCAGCCTTGGCTGTGACGGTCCTTGTGACGCTCATTAACAACCCCATCGACTTATCAGTTACATCCGGACTATTTGTAGGAGCAGCAGCTACGGTTGTGGTATTGTTGGTGCTTTTTTGTTTCTGGGAACTAAGAGCATCATCACCGATGCTTGATCTTCGGATGTTCAATAACCTGAATTTCGCTACTTCGGTCGCTGCGAGAGGGATTGGATTTATGGCCTCGACTACGGTTCAATTACTGCCACCTATACTACTTATCAGTGTCAGAGGCATGTCATCAGGGATCGCAGGATTTGTACTCGTTCTGAATTTCCTAGGCATGGCTATCGCCTCTACAAGTGCTGGTCGGCTATCCGATAAATTCAATCCCAAACCGTTCGCTGTGTTTGGATTCGTTTTATTGATAATTAGTACTATCTGGATGTCATTCGGTGACGCAAAACTCCCACTCTGGTTTCTTATGGGAGCTCTGATGTTGAACGGATTGGCTCTCGGTTTCTGGAACGTTCCGAACCAAGGACTCCTCATGGGAGCTCTCCCCAGTGCACGACTTGGAGTGGGAGGCGCTTTTAGTAATCTGACAAGAAACGTGGGTAATGTGACTGGACAAGCCGTCATTACCGCCATAGTTGTTGCCGCCATGGCAGGCAAAGGATTCGATATCCCTTTGAATGAAATCGCTAACACACCTGGATCTGGTGAGGCATTTATACAGGGATGGAAACATGCGTTCTGGCTGGCCTCTGCTCTAGCTTTAGCCGGTCTGTTCGTTACTTTATTCACCAGAACTACCAGGCGGGAAAAGTCAGTATCGGAAGACAAACACCAAACGGTACAAAACTTGATTCAGGACGAAGTCGAGAGTCGTAACGGCAACGACGAGCAAGCTCCGATCATGTCGGGATCGACTCCAGCTACCAAGACAATTGTTATGAGCTTTCCCATCATGATTCTTGCGGTGATCTTCATGGACTGGATATGGAGAAGAAAACATTCTGACAGAACTGACTACTGATCATGTAAGAATTGTTTTAAGAGACAGATGCACAACCAAAATCAAAAGGAGAGCAAATGGAACGGCCCAGCGGGACTTACGGCGCATCGAAAGCCAGACTGTTGCACCGATTAGTAGTGGAATAAATGTAATCGCGTATGATTCGATTGGTGTAATCATATTAGTCCTTTCACAAGAGTGTATGACACTCTACAGGAAGGCAATGATAGGATTCCTCAGTACGAATGGGAGATTCAAGATGTTGTTTTTAGTTATTAGTACGCCACATCCGACACGCCCGTCTGAAGTCAGAGAATACAGAAAACAGTACTGGGATTGGGCACAAAAACAACTAGATAGTGGACACATGCAGTCCGTCTACGCCAGAACTGGCAGAGGTGGAGTTGGAATATTTGACGTTGATTCAAATGAAGAGCTCCACTCCTTACTGAATGAGTGGGCAGAAATAATACCTGCAGAGTTTGAAATCTATCCGATGCTCAATCCTGAAGCTATAAAGTCATACCTCAATCAGTAGTCGTGCCTACCCTAGTCCAACTCCCCAAACTGAGTGATGTTGCCAATGAAATAGCTTCGACCATGCTCACAGCCTGAGCCTTGTTCTTACCGGCTATGTCGAACGCTGTCCCGTGATCAACCGATGTCCGGATAAACGGAATACCTAGATTTACCGTGATACTGTTTTCAAAACCATACACTTTGATAGGTATATGCCCTTGATCGTGATACATAACCAACACTACGTCATATAGACCATCAATTGCCTGATTAAACACTGTATCTGCTGGTACTGGGCCAATAGCGTTAATTCCTAGTGTTTTGGCTCGGTCAATGGCCGGAGTGATCTCGTCGTCTTCGGTCGTACCTATCAGTCCTCCATCACTTGCATGAGGGTTTAAAGCAGCCACACCTATCCGCGGAGATGTAAAACCCCACTTCAGAAAATATTGCTGTGTGAGTTCTAACGCGCGTAGAACATTCGCCTCTGTGACGTAGTCAGCCGCCTGTGAAACGGACAAATGAGTAGACAAATGCATACAGCGTAAGTCACCGCTCACCAGCATCGTTGCCACGTACTCGGCCTGAGTGATTCTCTGGAATACTTCCTGATGACCCTTGTCCGCAAACCCAGCCAGGCGCCAGGCTTCTTTATTAACTGGGGCCGTAGAAATTGCGTCTACTTGTCCGGCTAGAGCTAACTGCGTAGCTATCTCAACCCATTCGTGTGATGCACGAGCCGATTCCTCCGAGATTATACCCATGGGAAAACTCATATCAGTGGACGGCGTACTCTCAAAAACTGAAATGCACCCCGGATCGCTTTCGTCTTCAGGAATATTGGTTACCGAACACGCAGCCACATCAAGTCCAACCTGCTCAATTGCTCGTTTCACAGGTTCGACCGCACCAATGACAAACACATTAGCAGACTCATGCACCTCGGCATTTGCCAGAGCTTTGACGACAACCTCTGGACCTACACCCGACGGGTCACCAAGTGTCACAGCTATTAATGGTTTCTTTGGCATCAATCTCTCCTATTCCAACTCAGAAGCAGTATGCTCTGACTCGGCCAAAATTTCCTCAAACTGCCTTTCTTCACCTGTAGCTGTTTTATAGGCTGAATCAAAATTCCTCACATAATTGATAATCGTGGCGCATATGTCACAATCAAATTCAGCATGGAGAAGTTCTGTCCTGTCGTACTCAAGTTCCCATAATAAATGATTCTGGAGCAGTTCTATACGCCGCCTGTCTTGGGCACCATTAATACTGAAGGCAGCCAGAGAGTCTGTCATAGATAAATTCCAATCCATCGAACTAGGCCATTTTGTATGTAGGTTACTTCCTAGAGTATCCGTGGGCTAGGATTTTATGTGGTAGAAATTTGCCAAGTTGTCTCTGGAGTCTGCAAGTCTTGACGAATTCAATTACAAAACTCAGGCTCCGTACTCTGTTGCCATATTATCTGACGCTGTTTGTTCTTACATCTGGACTCGGAAATGTGATGGCGCTAATAGCCGAATTTCAGAATCAACTCGGCTTCACTAGTATGCAAATTGGGTTCATTATTGCCCTAGGTTTCTTCGGCTCAGGATTCGCGAGTATCGTTCTCGGGCCATACGCCGATCGAGGGAAGTCACCCCTTCTGCTACGGGCCGGACTGGTCATGGGAGTTATATCCCTACTAATTCTCGCGGTCGGAACTGAATTATGGCAATTCATGGTTGCTCGGACCATATATGGATTAGCCCTTGGCACTGCAGCACCAGCAGTGAAGCGATCCATTATTTTGATGGACCCGGACAACTTCGGAAGGAATCTTGGCCGATTAGGAGCTGTGGATGTGGCCGGCTTTGCCGTAGGACCTTTGGTTGCAGCAATCTGCACAGCACTAGGTGATTTCCAAACAGCATTCTGGGTCACAGCGATCATGCTGCTTCTAGTCATCCCAACCGTTTGGCGAGCGAAGCCAGATCCGGGTAGACAGGATGCTGCAGGGAGACTCTCATTCTCTTTGTTGCGTTCAAAACAGCTAATCGGAGCGTTTTTCTTCGTGGCCGGATATTGGATATGGATTGCTGCCTTTGAACCAGTGTGGGTGATGGAAATGAATGTCCGCGGGGCAAGTCAGTGGCAGATCGGACTGGCACTCTCCGTAGTAGTGATCCCAATTGCGGTCTTAGCCCCATTTGGGGGCTCTCTGGCTCAGAAGTATGGGCCTAGATTATGGTCGTGTTTATGTTTACTCAGTTGTGCCGCTTTCTGTATTCTTTTCGGTGTGGTTGAAGGATTGATAGCACTCATTGTTGTAACGCTGATCAGTTCTTGTTTCGAAGGTTTGGGTTTTGCGTCCACTACCATTTTCGTGTCTGAATCCACTCCCGAGGATCGCCAGGCGGCAGCACAAGGTCTCGCAACGGCCATACAGGTAGTGGCAGCGGGACTAGCAACACTTGGCGCGACCGCAGTCTATCAAATAACTAATGACACCATCACTTGGTTCGTTGTTTCTGGGGCGATTCTAATTTGCCTTGCAACCGGGTGGCTGCTAACTCGCGGTAACCTGAGTAGGCGATCGCTCTCAGACTAAGAGTACTTAATCTATTTTCTGTTTCGCAGAAAAACAAAGGCCATAATAAAAAGTATTGGTAGACCAAATAACCAATAGCGTAGGCGCGTCTCTTGCGTTCGTTCCTGCCGGACGTGCTCATCCCTTGGTGCGTCATTCCAGTTCTCGTTAGAAGTATCTATGATTTTTGCCGTTGGACGTGAAGAGGGTGCCAATCTGGAGGGTCGACTCAACGCTGCGGGTGCCACGACATCATCTAAACCATCTTCAAGGTCAAGCGTTCGTGCCTTCACACCAATCCGCGCAGCCTGAGTTCTTGTTGCCAAAACCAGGCTGATAAGAGCAAAAATCGACACCAATCCATAGGCAACTTTTGTTCCTCGTAGAAAAGATTCCCCAGCAAGGAAATTATCGCCTACCTCACTCAAAGGGACATCAAATCCACTGTTGACCATCACGATCGCCACCACAGAGGCCGATAATGCCTGCCCTACCACATTACCCAGATTTCGCGTCAAATTAGTGAACGCGCCAATTATGCCCAATTCAGAGTCCGACACAGAACCAAGAATTACCGCATTATTAGGTACATTCCAAAGACCCATTGAAAGTCCGTTTATAAAAAGTATCAGCCCGAGAACTGCGAGCGATGTCTCTCTCCCGACCCAGAGCATTGCCATTGAAGAAACAAATGCTAAGAAAAAACCGGCTACCGCAAATGGTCTCGGACCGAATCTGTCGGTCAATCGACCCGCGGCCTGCGCCGCGATCGCCATCCCAATGGAAGTAAGAAGTAGGATAGCCCCGGCTAATGCCTCGTTTAGTCGCAGTAGACTTATTAACAGGACCGGCACTAAAAACCGCATAGCTGTTGCTCCGCCAAATCCGAACAATCGTGTAATCACAGCCAGGCTAAAGTTTCGATTCCTAAACATTCTCAATTCGAGCATCGGAGCCTTGACTCGAAGCTCAAATAACACAAACGCCAAGGCTATAAGCGCAAAGCCAATACCAAGCAGCAGAAACTCCAGAGAGACCCAAGACAGGCCCACCGGATTATTAATCACAAATACAAGTAACACGATCGCACCAGCTGAGAGAAAGGCACCAACTTTATCGAAGGGAGTTTTAGCGTCCTCCGACATGTCACGGTCGGACCGTAAAAAAACAAGTCCAGCAACAAAGGCAACAGCTATGGGGATAAGCAGAATAATAAATATCCACTCCCAAGGAAGAAACTGCAACATAAAACCGGCAAAAATAGGACCAGATGCGCCTCCCAGTCCCACAGCCGTGGTCTGGCTTCCGATTGCCTTTCCCCGCTCGCTTTCGGGAAAGGCTGATACCACAATCCCTGTGCCGACTGATTGCCCCATAGCATTACCAATCGACGTCACTACTCGCGCGACGAGTAGAATCGAAAAAGATGGAGCAAATGCTGTCATGAGGGCACCAAGTCCAAACAGAAATAAACCACCCAAATGCAGTTTCTTGCGTCCTGCAATGTCTCCTAAGCGCCCCATAGGCATCATTAAAGCGCTGATAACGACTGACTGAATAATGACGACCCAGCTGACCGTTCTAAGTGAAATATCGTAGTCATCAGCGATTGCTGCCAGCGCTACGAAGGTCATCGAGAAACTCATAACGGATGTGAAGAGCGACAGACCAACCGCGGCAAATACTCGCCATTTATACGGGAATCTACCCGAATCGTTAGTCACTATAGGTGCTTGGATAACTCTACCCATACTTATTGATCATCCAATTGGCATACGGCATATTGCCTGATCTGATAGCTCCCTCAATGCCGTAAACTATCGCAACCCCTCGGATGAAGAGTAATCCCGAACTGAGCTAACGAACAAACCAGATACCACAATTCGAACCGCGTTCATAATCAATAAATCCATCTACCAAGGGCGGGTGCCTGTTACGGACTAATGCTGAATTCACAACAGCAACGAATCGCATTACAGATTGGTCAATCGTTATAGACGGACAACTGGTCGCTCGTCTATCGAGATCCTCTAAGGCGTGGATCCAGAACATCTCTAATCGCGTCTCCGAACAGATTGAACGCCACCACAGTAAGGGACAGGGCCGCGCCGGAAAATACTGTCATCCATGGGTGAATATCAATCGATGCTCGTCCCTCATTAACCATACGACCCCAAGAAATCACACCCATCGGCCCAACTCCCAAGAACGATAATGACGCTTCAAACAAAATATATGCGCCTATTCCAATCGTGAATGAAATAATCACAACTGATCCTATGTTCGGGAACACATGACGGAACATAATTCTGCTATCACTTGCTCCAAGAGCAGCGGCTGCCTCGACAAATGTGCTTGCCCTTATTGCCAGCACCGCTGACCTAATCAGTCTCGAGGTGATCGGGAGTCCAATCACACCCATAGTGATGATGACATTAGTAAGTGAGGGTTCAAACGTTTGACCAACCAACAGCAGAAGCACAAGTGAAGGCAAGGCTTGCAACGTGTCAATAACACGCTGAACAAGTAAGTCAAGCCAACCAAGGTAATAACCACACACTCCTCCGACAAAAATACCAAGTCCAACTGCAAGAACCGAAGCAATGATCCCCACGGCTAGTGATGTTCTTGTCCCATATATAATCCTCGCGAATATATCTCTCCCAGCTCGAGTTGTTCCAAACCAATGCTCCGAGTCCGGCTGTTGAAGCTGAGCCACAATCATCGGTGAGCCTGCGTTTGAATTCTTCGCCAGATCAGCAATACTTGGATTTGTTTTATAATCAGGATTTTCTGACTGGAAAGTAAAAGACGGGTCATATCTAGATAGGAAAGGTGCAAATACAGCTACAATCACAAGTACCAAGATTATAGTGAGACCGACTGCTCCAAGTGTTTTTTTCACATAAAAGGATTGAAGTGCCCCAAAAAAACCACCAATGAGGCCTGAGCGTTTCGTCTCTTGAAGCGGATCTTCAATCAAGATGTCAGTGGCTGAACTCATGAGAACCTCACTCTCGGGTCAAGGTATCCGTACGAAATGTCAACTATTAAGTTGGTGAATACAATCACAGACGCAACCATAAGCACGATACCTTGCACCATACTGTAATCCCTCAGAGAAATCGCCTCTATAAGCTCGCGACCAACCCCAGGTATGTTGAACATACTCTCCAGAATGATTTGGCCAGTGATTAAACTTGCGAGAGTAAGTCCAATCAAAGTAAGAACCGGGAGGAACGCATTTTGCAGGGCATGCCTGAGGATCACGGTTGATTCAGCTAAGCCTTTGGAATGTGCCGTGCGAATATAATCCTGTCGCAACACCTCTAACAGCTCTGACCGCAGTACGCGCATGATCGATGCAGTCCCCGCGATACCTCCACAAAAAGACGGAATGATATACCACTGTATCGCCGCCCACGGATCTTCCCATACATGTGGCTGTGCAATAACTTCAAGACGCAACGGACTCCCGAAATTTAGATTCGCAATGGTGATAAGTGCCGCGGTCCAAAAGACTGGAAATGACAGAGCAATAATTGCAAATCCACGAAGCAGATAATCCTGCCATTCGTCCTGTCTAACAGCTGAAATAATCCCCACTGGAATCGAAATCGTCAATCCCACCAAAAGTATCCCAACCCCAAGCTCAAAACTGTATGGCACTGCATCGGCCAATTCACTCACTACAGAATGCCTGGTTTCGAAAGAAAAGCCGAAATCTAAGCGCAAAAGATCAGCCCAATACGTGACATACTGTTCCCCGATCGATTTGTCTAGTCCGAGCTCAGCTTTGGCTAAGGCAATTCGCTCCTCAGTCAGACCGGCTAGATCCAGTCCGGATCGTTGGATAATAAACGACCCTGGAAGAAGTCGGACGAGAACGAAGATCAGGCTCCCGACCAAGTAGATGACGAACAAGTTAAGAATTACTCGACGTACGATGTAATTAGTCATACTTAATTAGTAAACCTCTATCTCAGCTTGTGCCAGATATATTACGCGCGTGCGAGCTACACAGAATTTTATAGCTCGCACGCTAATTTATTTTGCTTATAGAGAGGCTGGAGTGGGTTGCGATACCCCTTCCCAAGATGGGTCGTCTGTATCATTCCACTGGCCGTGAGCCCACAAACTTCCGTTTAGGAAGCTCCACATGGTCGCTGGGTCTTCAGGGTATGGCCCCTTCAGGAAGTTCCATCTCAGGCCTGGCACCACATAGTTGTAAGCGATGTGTCGACCAAACTGACCGTTCTCGATAGCGAAGTCTTGAACACCTCTCACCAGCTCATAAGCTGTGTCATAGTCGAACTCAGCCAACGAATCTTCGAGAGGTTTGTCGATCTTGTCCGGCTCGTTCACACTCCAGATATTACTGGCTGAACTCGAGTGGAAAGCACTGTACATATCAGCTCGTGCATCTGGTATTTCAATATTCGGAATCCATGCAAAGAATGGGTCAAATGTCTTGGCAAACCACGACGGGATTATCTCGCCGTATGTCTTGGACACTCCCTTAAATTGACTCGTATTAAAGGCTGTGTTGAACATCTCCGAAATCAAATCCGGTGTAATTGCCCAAGACGCCCGGTCAGACCACAATTTTGCGATAGTCCATTCAATGTCTCCATGGTCAGGGCCGCCCGCCGCCTGCCACAACTTGTTGGCCTCAGCAAGATCATTATCACGAGCAGCACCTGACTGATAACCAGGCGTCGTCTCAAGATCCGACTGAGGAATAGCCCAGGCATCCTGAATCCAGGTAACTGGTCCTGATGGCTTCGCGAGTCCTCCATGGAGCTGCTGAATGATAAGTCGCCTATCGATCGACATATCAATAGCTCGTGTAATTCGATTATCGTTCCAGAATGGAAGGTTAGTATTCGTGTAACAGGCTACTGTATTTGCTACACCTGAATACCTGACATTTGTGTTGTCTGGATCCGCTTGGTTCATTGCTAGGGTCACAGTCGGATCAGGGTCCGTAAAACTCATCACCTGTTTCTGCTCAAATGCAACACGGTAGGCCACTGGGTCAGTAAAGTTCTGAATCCATACAAACCCATCAAGGTATGGTCTATCCATGTAATATTCTGGGTTAGCTACAGCAGATACTCGCTCACCAGGAATCCATTCGGTCAGGATATATGGGCCTGTCCCGATCACATTACCTGCGTCAATTTCCGTGTGCTTTCCTTCAACAGCGGTCATCAATTCAGGTTGATTGAAATAATTGAACTCATTCGCAAGTCCTTGAATGAAAGTTGCATCAACTGCATTCAGATTAAATTGAACTGTGTAGTCATCTGGAGTGTCAATACTGGCGATCTTGCCCCAGTAAGCGTTTCGACCGAAGGATGCTTCGGTACCATCTTCTAGAGTTCCTCGAGCCTGTCGCTCAATGTTCCAGACTACATCAGAAGCAACAAACTCCCGACCTGGTTTTGCAGCAGGGTGCCTTGAACCTGGTCCGTCATTGTGCCATTTCACGCCCTTCCGAAGATGTAGGAGAAGTGTGGTTGGATCAGCTTGTTCCCATGTTTCCACGAGGTCACCAGTAACCTCGCCTTTATCTGGGTTAGTAAAACGAAGTAACTTATTCTGGAAATGGCTGGTTATACCGAGTACCGGGCTTGCCACAGTTCTCTGAGAATCGAAGGATTCATACACTGTCGCTGACTGAGCAATACCTATTCCACCACGCTTTGGGCCACCACTTGGTGCCTGAGTCGCAGCAGCAGCAGCCTGGGTTGCAGCTTGGGTGGCAGCAGCAGCTTGGGTTGCAGCTTGGGTAGCTGCGGATGAGGAAGAACTCTCCGCTACTTCATCGCTATCACCACAACCAATTAGCGCCGCACCAGCTAAACCAGCTCCTACTAGGCCAGCTGATCTAATCGCCGACCTCCGTGATATGCGTCGCCCGCGTAAATAACCGCTCGAAGACATAATGAACCCTCCTATGTAGTGACCACGAACTCCATTTCTTGAAGTTGACGAATCACACTATTTACCTCTGCCGGAAGTGTACCTCCCACGAACAGATTGTCAATACACTTTGCGCTTCACACGGGAGATTTTGGGAATTCTATACTCGGTATATAAACCGAATCGAGTTAATCCATCGGACCAGTCGCGACTACTCCGCGAGAAACAAATTCGTCAATTTGCTCAGCAGAAAATCCAACACCTTTGAGTAATTCTTCCGTATGTTCGCCTGGTTTCGATGCGCCTCGCACAGCACCGCCAACAGTCCGAGATAATTTAACTGGAGTATTTGATACCTTGATTTCCCCGCCCGTCCATGTTGGCAAAGAAACGATCATATTTCTAAATTTGACTTGTGGATCATTGACAACATCTTCGATGGTATTCACTGGCCCAACCAAAAAATATTCCTCAAGATGCTCGATCCAATAACGAGCTGAATTGCGCCTGAAAGCCGCGAATAATATTGGTTCTAGAACAGCATAATTCTCAGTGCGGAGTGCCCCACGAACAAAACGCTCGTCCGAAATATATTCGTCTAAACCTAGTATCCCAAGGAAAAGCTGCCAGTTGGAATCCTTCACTCCAGCCACCGCAATCCAGCCATCATTCGTTGGAAATAACTGGTGTGGTGTATTGAGTGGATGTCGAAGCCCCATCCGACCTTGTACCTCACCAGTCGCGAGATGCCTGATGATTGGATTCTCCATCAGAGCAACCTGTGAGTCGAGCATCGCCACGTCTACTCGTTGACCAAATCCGCTCGTGCTTCTCTCCACGAGCGCAGACAGTACCCCAATAGCGGTAAACATGCCAGAAGCCATATCACCTATTGAGTATCCTGCCTTGGAAGGGAGCGGATCCCCCTCGTGACCCGTTGTAGAAATTAATCCGCCCATCGCCTGAGCAATAATGTCTACAGCGCCTCTATCCTTGTATGGACCTGTATGACCAAACCCTGACGTCGACGCATATACAAGACCTGGATTGACTTCCTTGAGAGCCTCATACCCAAACCCTAATCTGTCCATTGTTCCGGGTGAAAAATTTTCGGTTAAAACGTCGGAATCTCGGATCAATGCCAAAATAATTTCCTGCGCACCCTCCGCCTTGAGATCGATGAGTAGACTCTTCTTGCCCCTGTTGACCGAAAAAAAATACGAACTCACATCGTGCACGTAGGGTCCCATACCTCTTCGTCGTTCATCCTGTTGCAGGGGCTCGATTTTCTGTACATCAGCACCAAGGTCTGAGAGCAACATAGAACCATATGGGCCTGCCAAAGCCCAAGTGAAGTCAAGTACTTTAATTCCATTTAATGGCCCGGTCATAATGTTTCAGTTCTCCCCGTTCATATGCAACCGGCTATCTACCAGTGACTTTACGAGTGGCCGATCTGAACCTTTCAGCCTGTTCGGGACTTCCTCGCAATTCCTTGTTTATGCTCACCTCGGATGTATCGGCCTCTTCGGAAAGTGTTGCCATATCGATGATACGTTTGCTGTTTTCCACAGCCGCCTTTGAATTAGACGCAATGGTAGTTGCCATGCGAAGAGCGTCGGCAAGTAAATCAGATGGATCGGATACTGAGTTCACTAGTCCCCAGCGCAAAGCCTCTTCCGCATCGACTCTCTGTCCAGTGAGTATCCATTCCTTTGCTTTTGCTGCGCCGACAAGCCTAGGCAGTGTAGATGCTGCGACTACAAGTCCATATTCCGCTCCCGGCAATCTGAACGTAGCTGATGATGAGGCGATTCGGATGTCACAGCCGATAGCAAGTCTGGCACCCCCGCCATAGCAATATCCATTAACAGCTGCGATAGTGGGAATTGAAGTTTGTCCAAGTTCAGTGATGCCGTTTAGTCGCTCCGCCTGGGGAGGAAGGCCTGTCTCAATTGCCTCAATACCGCTCATCTCTAGCATATCTCCACCAGCACAGAAGGCTTTCTCCCCAGCGCCGGTAATGACAATAGCGTTCACATCTTGGTTGGATGCATCTGATATAGCTTTCCCTAATTCGTGGTTAAGTACGCTATTCAACGCGTTGTGACGTTCTATCCTATTCATGGTGACGAGAAGAACCTGGTTGGAAAACTCAGTCAAAATAGTTTGGTATTGTTCCACGGCCTCTCCATTTCACTTTTATGGCGTCAGGACATCGTAAGGCATTCATGCTCGTGTTGAACCTACTGAATAATGACAAATGTGTCATAACATGGAGCGTATGAATGGACAAATAACGGCAAACAGACAGTTTTTTAAGGACTCAGTCGCCGAAGAGCAGATTATTTACGCACCGCTATGCCTCAATCCACTGATGGCAAGAATAGCGACCGAAGTGGGTTTTAAGTATGGCTACTTGAGCGGTGGTGCTCTCGGATTCGAACTAGCGATTTCGGAAGCTTTGCTGACCGTCAACGAAATCCGTGAGTATGCGAGACAGATTATAAGTCGTTCCGAGATTGGGCTAATTGTCGATATTGGAGTCGGATTCGGAGACCCAGTTCATACGTGGCGAGCAATTCGAGAGTTGGAGGCTGTAGGCGCAACTGCTGTCGAGATCGAAGATCAGGTTGCACCTAAAAGAGTGCATCATCATAAAGGGGTCGAGCACCTCGTATCCAGCCAGGAAATGGTAGAAAAAATCAAAGAAGCGGTTAGTGCCCGAGAAGATAGAACTTTCCAAATCATTGCTAGGACCAGTGCCATCAGCAACGAATCGATGGAATCCGCCCTATCACGGGCAAAAGAGTATCGTGAAGCCGGAGCAGATGTGATTCTTCTGCAGCCACGAGACGAACAGGAACTCAAAGCCATTCGGTCCCACTTGGAACCCCCGTTGGCCCTGATTAGTGCACCAGGCCGCTGGCCAGAAGAAACTCTTCTTGAAAGTGGATTCAGACTGATGTTTGATCCTTTCACTGCGCAAGTCGCATCAGTACAAGCAGTGAAAACTGTATTTGAAACCGTGTCACGCCGTGGGTCTCTTGCTGAGCTTGACTCAATGATGAGTGAATATCGCAAACTTCAAATCTACGCTGGTCTGGAATCCCTGTACGAACTTGAGGGACGAACGACTGAAAAATAGCCGATTTTGTCAAAGCCTTTCGACCCTTAATATCTACGAGGGAGCACACATGATTAATCAACCTGACGATGTTCGTAAAGATTTGGATGAAGTACTCGAACGCCATGCTTACACCTTGGACGAGAATAGACCTCAGTCCGTCCAGAAACGATACGATCGTGGCTATAGAATGCCGCGGGAGAACATCGATCAGTTAGTCGATCCGGGTAGCTTCAAAGAATATGGAGCCTTAGTAGTTGCGAACAGACATTCCCGAATGTCTGATCAGGAACTACGAGAGGAAACTCCGGCGGACGGACTCGTAGCTGGAATTGCCTCAGTCAATGGGGACGCTTTCCCGCCTGAGCTAGCACGAACGATGGTTATCTCATATGACTACACCGTTCTCGCCGGCACACAGGGAAACAGGAATCATTACAAGCAGGACCGCATGTTCGAACTTGCGGAAAGATTTCGCCTCCCTTTGGTTTTCTTCACCGAAGGTGGTGGCGGGAGACCCGGAGACGATAATTCATTAGAACCGCGGGTTGCGTTTGACACACATACTTTCACTCAATTCTCTCGGCTGAGTGCCTTGGTTCCGTTGGTAGGTGTAACGAACGGCCGATGCTTCGCAGGAAACACTGCGCTGTTGGCCTGCTGTGATGTGATTATCGCGACAGAAGGGTCTACTGTGGCGATGGGAGGGCCCGCGATGGTTGAAAGTGGCGGGTTAGGTGTATATACGCCAGAAGAACTCGGGCCTATGTCTTTCCAAGTTCCGAACGGCGTCGTAGACATCCTAGTTAAGGATGAAGAAGAGGCCGTAGAAACCGCAAAACAATACTTGGCATATTTCCAGGGATCCATCTCGGACTGGGAAGCACCTGATCAACGCAAATTACGACACATCGTGCCTGAAAATCGCATGCGACTTTACGACATGCGCGAGGTAATAAAGACGATCGCTGATGTCGATTCAGTTCTTGAAATTCGAGAGAAGTTTGGTATCGGAATCATCACCGCTTTTATCCGCATCGAGGGTCGGCCGGTAGGTGTGATTGCGAATAATCCACACCATATATCTGGCGCGATCGATTCTGACGGAGCCGACAAAGGTGCACGATTTATCAAACTTTGTGATGCTTTCGATATCCCTATACTCAGTCTGATGGATACCCCCGGCATGATGGTGGGACCTGACGTTGAGTCAACCGCACTTGTTCGCCATTGTGTCCGTCTCTTTAATGCGGGTGCAAACGTAACAGTGCCGATGTTCGGAGTAGTGGTTCGGAAAGCCTACGGACTTGGAGTCGTGGGAATGGTAGGGGCAAGCGCTTTAGTACCTATGCTCAATGTGTCCTGGCCCACCGGTGAATTTGCCGGTATGGCCATCGAGGGAAGTGTGAAGCTAGGGTATCGAAAAGAGCTCGAGGAAATTGAGGACCCACACGAACGACTTGCCGAATATGAACGACGAGTTGAAGAAGCCTACGAGAGCGCAAAGGCCGTTAACGCGGTCGCAGGATTTGGGATTGACGATGTCATCGATCCCGCTGAGACCAGATCATGGATCGCAATGGGCCTTACCAATAATCCACAACCGGAAAAGCGAATCAAAAAGAAGTATCCGTTTATCGACACCTGGTAGACCTATGACCTGCTATTCGGAAAATGTCCAACTGCTTAATGCGATTTGGTGTATGCGGCGACTCGCGCCGCCAGCTGCCTGATGCCCAGGTGGAAATCGGACCCGTCATCAACCTGGTCCCCATCAGCGATAAAAAACAGAGGTACCATCTGCCAATAAAATTCAACGCGATGGTAAAAGTTGCCGTCAATATATCCTCCATGTTCGGAGTAAGATTTCATTATTCGAGAACCTAGAGTTCGCCCGAAAGACCAAATAATTCCAGCGAGGTCTAGAGCAGGATCTGCAATCATGGATTCCCCAAAATCAATAATGCCATTCACTTCTCCGCCCTGATCTACCAAAATATGATGCGGTGCTATATCACCGTGCACCAAAACTGAGGGAGCCCCGGAACTACCTCCCTGCTCAGCAAACTCTCGTGACATCTTGATCACCCATGCTCTGCTGCGATCAGACAATCTGTCCAAAGTACGTTCAATCAATTCAATATATTTATCTGGATAAAGATCAAAAGTAGGTACTGCGGCCTGAAGCTCATCAGTAACCGGAAAGGAATGAACTCGCGCCAACAGGCATCCCATCGTTTCACAAAATCTGGTCCGGTTGGCGTGAGCTTGCTGTAGATAAACGTTTGCTGCCATGCCGTGCATGTACTTATGGAGGGCCCCAAGCAGCTGCCCTGAATTATTTTCAAACAAAATAATTTCTTTAGGGATAGGCAGCCGATACTGTCGGAGATACTGCATAAGGGCTTGTTCTCGTCGGAGATCTCCCCCCATAAGATATCCGTCTGCGAATCGAGGCACTCGGAGTACCCAATCACCCGCCCTGCTGGGCACCCTATACGCCACCGAACCCCACCCACGCCCGATCTCTTCTATGGAGTTGCAATCGGCTGTCGTGTCTACAGCCAAAATTCGATCGCAGAGGAGTTTAGTTACCACAATGAACTACTAACTTGTCTCTAGCGGGAGAGTCTCATCGGTTGCCCATTCTGACAACGACGCGTCGTAAACACTAACATTCCGGTAACCCAACATAGTCAACACAAATGCGTCATTGCTAGCGGCGATACCTCCACCGCAGTATGTAACGATTTCAGTTGATTTGTCAGGAATTATCGGTTCGATTATTGAATTGAGCTCTCCGAGAGATAGGTATTCCTGAGTATCAGGGTTGACCAGATGATTCGCTGGAATATTTACGCTTTGGGGGATATGACCAGCACGTCCATATGTTTTGCCACCGTTTGCTCCACTATATTGTTCCGGACCAAGTGCATCGATAATACATCCCACCGATTGATTGCTCAGCGCTTCCTTCTCGACGAAAAGTGACGGCTGGGGAACGAAGGTTATCTGCCCCTTCGGATAGCTCTTCACTGCAGTGGACACTTCCCTTTGTTCCACTGTCCATTTGGTCCAGCCTCCATCTAATATTTTCGCGTTGCTAAATCCAACTGTACGCAGCATCCACCAAATACGTGCAGCCCACATGTTTGATCTTTGATCGTACAGAACAACATTGGTTTGATCATCGATCCCTAAATTTTCAAATTCAGTGACTAGCTGCTCTAGAGGTAGGCACATAAATCTGTACTGGTGGTCATGTATCGAAAGATCTTCCTGCAGATCAATGTAGGCGCTTCCAGGAATATGACTACTCTCCCAAAAAGAGAACGCTGACCTCGAACGGAGACCTGAGGGCTCAATGGGTTCAAGAAGGGTCGTACAATCATAAATCCGAAGATCCGGACTCCCCAATTGTGAATGTAATCCGCTAGTGGATATCAAAAAATCTGAAATTTCTAGGCTCATATATCAACTCCCGAGTTGCCATGCCTAATCAGTTAAGCATATTAATCAAGCTCAAGATGCTTTTAGCCGCTAAACTACCCTAATGTTTGATGTCAATTCTGAATATGGTTTGTTAGCGGCGCTCGTTTTAGGATTTCTTCTCGGCCTTAAGCACGCTACTGATGCGGATCACGTGGTAGCAGTTGCATCAATCGTCAACGAGTCCAAAAACATCTGGAGAGGACTTTGGATAGGCGCTTCGTGGGGTGTCGGACATACGGTCCCTCTGGTGATACTAGGCATAATTGTTCTCCTGTTAAAGGAAGCCATCCTCGAT
>DEAP01000030.1 GCA_002348225.1 Dehalococcoidia bacterium UBA2979 | reverse complement strand
TCAGGTTTAGGAAGTACAGTTTACTCAGCTGCTGGAAGATGGGCTTTTCAAAATGGGATGATTCCTTTTAGTTTAGTAGGCCCATTTAATATCCCATCGACTAGAACTCATATAAATTCTGGTATGAAATATATAGGAGTTGATATGACTGGCGCAAAAGAATTTGCTGTTCCCCCTCAACCTTTAGGTAGACCTTCAAAAGAAATTAAGGTTGTAAATTACTACCCTGAATGGGCGAAAAATCCCGATATATCTACTAAAAAATAGAATTAAAATAAATATTCTCTTAAAAAAAGACTAAAAAATTAGTTTAAAGTTGCATAATCCATATTTGTCAGAATCCCAAGTTCCTTTTAATCCTGACCATTAGAACTACTATTTTCTCCTCGGTTGACGGATACGACTCGACTTGTCCCTCGTCGTGGCGGTCCGGAGACAAGTTCTCCAAAACGCTTTAGGCGTGGATTGCCCCTGATTTCATTACTGTTGAAATCTTCCAAATCTTGGAGGGAGGCGGCGAAATGAGATACGCGCAGTACGTCACTACTCGATAGCCCAGGCACACCCCGACTTATCACCCAAAAGATGGGTGCCTGCGCTTCCTCACTCCAGTGTTTTAGTTCACTGACTAAATCTAGGAGAGCCCCTGGTGCGGGGGTGATGAAGTCACGCTTCACAAATTTAGGATCAGCGAGAGGTTCTCCTGAAGATGTATGTAGTACCTCTGAAATTGAGATATTTGAATGAGAGCACAAGGAATTGACTCCATCAAAAATGGGTAAGCCGTCGGGATCCTTAAAAAAACGGTCATCGAACACTTCGACGTCAGCCAATGACTCGAACCCTCCTATGGTTCCAATCACCAGAGTGCTATGGGCTAGCGGTGATGGTGGAGATAGAGTTACCGTCAGGTTACTCGAATGGCCTGACGCGGCGAGGATCATCTTCTGTTGAGACAAAACCTGCTGCAAGTTGCCGGGCTTTGGAATGGACCATGTGTTTATGAAGTAGGGCATATAGGGTATTCCTTTCGTGTTGTTGGCCTAGCGTCGATACGAATAGGTGTCCGCGATATACCGAAAGACCATAATACTTAACTTGACACATTATATTAACTATATGCAATAGAGATATAAGTGCGACGATTCGTTCAGTAAGTAGATGCACTTCGATTTTAGGTTTACCCTTGCCATTGCTGATGATTTGGTATTAGATGAACGTCACAAAACTAATGCCACGATAAATAACGAATAGGAGCTACGGAATGAATGAAGTAGAAGTACTCAGAAGCGGGCTGACCAGTATGCACGGGATGCTAGATAAGGCAGTTCGAGAAATGACCCTCGAGCAATGGAATTACTGGCCCGAGCAGGGTGGAGTGAGCGCATTTTTCTCCTTGTGGCACTACGTACGAACCGAAGACAACATTACCCAATTTGTGATTCAGGGCAAGAGTACATCATGGCTTGATGGTGGATTTGACGAGGAATTTGGTTTGCATCGCACCGCTCAGGGGACTGGTATGACGCCAGAGCAGGCTCAGATGGTGAAGATGACGGATTCTGCACGATGGCTTGAATATCAGCAAAGTGTCTGGGGCAGGACTGATCAATATCTGGAAAATCTGGACGTCGATAGTTTGCATACTACAGAAGTCACCATTAAGCCTGTTCCACCGATGTCACTCTGGCAGGGTTTGTTCGGTATGTGTCTGACTCATGGATATCGTCATGTAGGTGAAATAGAGCACGCCAGAGGATTAGTAGGCTTAGGTGGCCTCGCTATCTAATACCACTTGAAAACTTGATTACTACAAGTACACTGGGGCTAGAGGTGTACTACTACAACAGGCGGTAGTACTAAATTTGGAGGAAACATATGGGCGCCCTTGAGAGCATGCGCGTACTTGATATGACACAGTATGAGGCAGGAACTTCATGCACCCAGGCTTTAGGCTTTATGGGTGCAACAGTCACAAAAATTGAGCGGCCAGGAACAGGTGACCCAGGACGAGGAGTTGCCCGTGGGACAGATAATGCGCCTTATTTCCTGAACTGGAATTCAAACAAAAGAAGTATTGCTCTGGATCTGCAATCTGAGCGTGGACGTGATTTGTTGCTCGAAATGGTCCCGCACTATGACGTGTTTGTAGAGAACTATGGGCCCGGAGTTATCGAGAAACTTGATATTGGTTATGACGTAATGAGCAGTATTAATCCAGGGATAATTTACGCTCGGTTGAAGGGGTTTGGACTATCCGGTCCTTATTCTGATTACAAGTCCTATGACATGATTGCTCAGGCAGCTGGCGGCGCTTTTTCAGTGACCGGCGAGGCAGATGGTCCACCAATGAGGCCAGGGTACTGCGTCGGTGATAGTGGAACTGGCATGCAACTTGCTTTTGCCATAACGTCAGCGTTCGTTCATAAACTTGAGACGGGTAAGGGGCAAGAAATAGAGATATCGATGCAGGAGGCTCTTACATACTACATGCGCACTCCAATCGCCAATCGTTCGAACTGGGGAAAAGAAGTTGTCCCGAGAAGTGGAAATCGAGCAGTTGTTCCTACCGATCTTTTCCCTTGCAAGCCGTTCGGTCCAAATGACTGGGTGTACATCATGGTGCAGACTTCACGTATGTGGGACACATTTTGTGCCGTATTGGATCGTCATGATTTCTTGACGGATCCCCGATGGCAGGACGTTGAAGGTCGTCGTGAAAATGGAGACTCACTTTATGCGGAGGTTAGCAAATGGACTAGCCAACGCACTAAGAAAGAAGTTATGTCAGAGCTAGGTGCAGCAGGTGTCCCTTGTTCGGCCGTCCTTGATACGGTTGACTTGTTCAACGATCCACATCTTTTGGAAAGGGATTTCATTAAAACCGTGCCACATCCTACCGAAGGTGATCTCACGCTCCTTGGATTTGCTCCTCGGATGTCCGCGCATGAAATCGAGTTCAGAGCTGCACCTTTGCTTGGGCAGCACACAGCTGAGGTGCTACAAGAAGATCTTGGTATGAACCATGATGAAGTTGAGAACCTAGTATCAGAGGGTGTGGTTGCAGAGCCTCCCCGAGATCTCTCAGAGATTCCTACGGGTGCTCCCAACAGATACTAGTGTGAGGGCATCAGTTCACTAGTAGCTTAGTCTCGTCTATCTGGTATAGATCGCGGACATTCTCCCAGACCATTTTATCTCTGGAAGCATCAGGTACTCCCTCCATGATGGTGTTCAGTATGTCCATTGAATTCGGCCAGATTGAATCATGATGGGGATAATCATTACCCCAGAGCAGATTTTCTGGTCCTAGGTGATCTAGTGTTCGCAGTCCGACTTCATCATCTTCAAATGTAATCATGAAATTTCTTTTAAAATATTCGCTTGGCAGCATGGTGAGATCGGGTGATGCAGCCGTTCGCGAACGATAAAATGCATGATCCCATCGCTGTAACGTGTGAGCTACCCAACCAGTCTCCCATTCGGCAACAACGAACTTCAGGTTAGGGTGCCTTTCGACGACTCCAGAAGTAACAATATTACTCACGGAATTCCATATTGCTGCGTGTGAAAGAGTGTATGCAACGATAGGATCCCAATGCTGTGGCAAGGCCATCGGCCAGTCAGACCCGCTAAAGATATGCATAGTGAGTGGAAGGCCAATCTCATTTGCGGCTTCCCAAAACGGCTCGTAGTAGGGATCGCTGTAGGGTCGGTCTATTGGTGCGGTACAAGGGATGGCGACGCCTTTAACTCCCATCTTGGCCGCGCGGTGCAGTTCACTAACTGCTAAATCAACGTCCCTCAGGGGTACGCAACCGATTCCGATCAGTCGATTGGGATTGGGGCTGCAATAATTAACAATCCAGTCGTTATAGTTTTGGAACACGGCATTTGTGACTTCTATATCCTCTACTGAGTATGTAAGGAGATTAATGCTTGGATACATGACCTCACCTACGATGCCGTCAACCGTTTGTTCGTCCAGACGGGCAACAGGGTCACGGACTCCAGGGTTCATTCCGTCCCACCCGAGTTTTATTCGCTCATGGGTTTCCGGATCGTCGAGGCTATGGCCAGCAATTCCCCATCTGCCCACCGGGACCACTCGGTCGAGAGCGGGCCAAGCAATCCATACACCATCTCTATCTTTCCATCCATCAACAGGGCGTGGGGCCCGATCACCAAATCGGTCAATGAGACCGTCGAATACCTCTGGTGGTTCAACAACGTGCGAGTCGCAGGAATAGTAGATAGTCATAGTTATGCCCTCTTTTGCATATGAAATCACCCCAAGTGTATTGGATAGGTCAAGGAATTACAAAAGTGGAGAAAGCTATGAGCACCCAAGTGCTGTAGCTAATTCATGAAAGTCATGCGTAACGTAATCGAAGGGAAGATCTGGATCGAAGCCCTTCCCCCCATCGGGGCCCATCTCGTCGGGCCGGAACACATACGCAGTTTTAAAGCCAATAGCTTGCGCGGCTTTCAGGTCACCCTCGTGTGCGGCAACCATCAGTATTTGCTCGGGCTTTAGATCCAATAATTTTGCCGCATTTCTGTAGCAATCTGGAGTGGGTTTAAAGCTACCAACGATCTCAGCGGAAAGTATTACATCCCAGTGAAGTTCGGCAAATTTTGCCATATTGGTGAGCAGTGCAACATTGCCGTTTGATAGGGTACTTATAACAAAGTTGGTTTTTAGTCTGTCTAGACCAGTACTAGAATCCGGCCAGGGATGCAGACGGTGCCAAGCCTGATTTAGGTGTCTCACAGCCTCAGTGTTATTCTCCACAGGGAAATCGAGTTCATGAAGCAGTATTTCTAACATTCGTAAATGTAGTTGGTCAGCTGTTTGAAAAGGTAAGGATTGTTCGGACACAAGTTTAATGCCACCAATATATCCTTCGATACGCCATCTATCAGCAATACCTGGCCAATCGGCAGTGAGGGCATACTCTTCTCCGAATCGACTAAGTTCCTCAATGATCGAGGAACGCCAATCAACGACGGTTCCGAATACGTCGAAAGTTAATGCTTTGATTTCGGTACTAGATTCAATGGACATAAATGCTCCTTAGTGTATTGCTATATATATCTTTCATTTTTTGGCGGTTCGTGTCTGGTTGATCGATTTGGTCGAAGAAATGTTTTACCGATTTGATTCAATATCCCTATGATTAACGCAGCAGCTAGCGCTGACCCGATTCCTTGAATTTCAAATGCCAATCCTAGTGAACTGGAGACAGAGGAAGCCAGTAGGAGTATTAACGCATCTATCACAAAGATGGCAAGTCCGAAAGTTAGTATCACTAGACAAAAAGACAGGGCCACCGCCAGAGGGCGCAGGACAAGTTGGACGAGACCTAATACCGCAGAGGCAGCGAGTAGTGATAAATAATCACCAATCAGCACGCCTGATAACAGTAAATCCGATAGCCACAGCCCAGCCACGATCGATGCAAATCGTACACTTAGACTTTTTGCACTGGACGGGTCAACCGAATTGCCGCCTATTCGCCACACAATTGGTCGTGTGTGCATGAGACGCCCTTACTCATTGGTACAAAACTATAGGTCTAGATTCCTGTCCAGTTTGGTGTCCGTTTTTCACTGAAGGCAATTGGCCCCTCTTTTTGGTCTGGTGAGGAATTGTGCCTGTTGAGCCAATAGAATGATCTACTCATCGCAGATTCTAGAGGGATTTCAAGTCCTTGCATTGCACCTTGTTTGGAGCCTCGTACAGAGAGTGGTGCACATTCCAAGATCTCATTGGCCCAATTTTCTGCGACAGTCATGAGATCATCATGCGGTACTACTTCATTCACAAATCCATATTCCTTACCAGTCGCGGCATCTAAATTGCGACCAGTCAAAATCATGCCCATGGCAAGTTTCTGAGGGATCTGTCTTGGGAGTCTGTGAATTCCGCCAGCTCCAGCATATAATCCGACTCTGGGTTCTGGCAGACCGAAACGCGCATTCTCTGATGCGATGATGATGTCAGACGCTAGTGCCATCTCGAATCCACCACCCATAGCCCAGCCGTTGACTGCGGCTATTACAGGTTTATGCAGATCGAATCGACTCGTGATACCGCCGAAGCCACCCTGCCGTGCAACGATCCCAGGCTCGAGCCGCCCGACTCCCGCTGCTTGAGCTTTCAAATCATTTCCTGCAGAGAAGGATCGCGATCCCGCACCAGTTAAAATAGCAACCCAGAGATTATCGTCCTCTTGGAAGTCATCCCAAAGAGCAGCTATTTCATGTGAGGCGGCAGGATGAAGAGCATTCATAACCTCTGGCCGATTAATAGTTATAAAGGCTACATGTCCTTTCTTTTCATACAGGGCGTATTCGGTGGTGGGTGTTGCCATTGCTAGTCTCCTTATATATTTCTTGGCACAGCTTAAGGCATATCACCTTAATATTTCAGCTCTTTGTAATTTTTTTCTTCCTTGTACTTCCCGGTAGATCGATCCTGACGGCACAAGCCTTATATTCTGGGATGCCACTCGGCGGGTCAAGAGCATCATTAGTGAGGATGTTCGCTGCGACGCCTTCGAGAGCTACGAACGGAACGAAGATGTCGCCTCGTTGCATTCTTTCGACGACATGAACTTGGGCTATGATTTCGCCGCGTCGTGAGCTTATCTGTATATCTTGACCGTCTGATATCTCTAGTTGTCGTGCATCATCAGGATGTATATCGACTGTCACAACTGGTACCTTCTTGAGAAGATTTGGTACCTCTCTCGTAATAGCACCGGTATGCCAGTGGTACAGAGATCTCCCTGTTATTAGAGTGAAAGGATATCTGCGACTAGGTAGTTCGGCTGCTGGAGGTCCCTGGTCTACCGCGATAAATAACCCGCGTCCTCTCGGGAAGTCTGTATCGAAGAGTCGTTGAGTACCGGGATGCATGTCATCAGGGCAGGGCCACTGTATTCCGCCTTCACGCTCTATTCGGTCGTGTGATATGCCACCAATGATCGGCGTGAGCGATGCCATTTCGTCAAATATCTGCGCAGAGTCTTGATAGTCAAATTGTGTTGACGGGCGTTCGAGTCTTTTCATTACCCGGCGTGCAATATCGGCAGTGATGTCCCAGTCATGGCGGGTATTTCCGACAGGCTCAATAAATTGCCTGGTGAGTTGTACGCGTCGTTCAGAATTTGTGAACGTACCCGATTTTTCGGCAAACGATGTTGCTGGTAGTACAACATCGGCTATTTCTGCCGTTTCATGCATAAATAGGTCTTGCACCACCAAAAAGTTCAATCGGTTAAATGCTTCCCTTGCATGGCTCAAGTACGGGTCTGAAACCAAAGGATTTTCTCCTATTACATACATCGTAGTTAGAGTTTTATCTAGCATCTTTTCAATCATCCGAGTTGACTGAAGTCCATTCGTTCGAGGAATCAGCGACTCCCAGGCATGCTCCCATTTTTCGTGAGTATTTCCACCAATGGCTTCATACCCAGGGAATATATTGGGGAGACAGCCAGAGTCCGAGCAACCCTGTACGTTGTTTTGCCCTCTGAGGGGTGAGATTCCGCTTCCAGGCTTTCCCACTTGGCCGGAGCTGAGCGCAAGGTTTATTAGTGCGCGGGCATTATCAGAACCGTTCGTATGCTGTGTGACCCCCATACCCCAGATGAGACAAGACCCTCTTGGATTTCCCGACGCGTCCGGTGATGGATTGGCATAAAGGAAAGCAGCCTTTCTGATATCAGCAACTGGCACTCCCGTTATTTCCTCAGATTCTTCCAACGAAACTGCGAGAATTGATTCACGCCACGAGTCGAATCCTTCTGTCCTCGCCGCAATAAATTCTTGGTCCTCGAGGCCTTCCTCAAGGACTACACGCGCAATCGCGTTAAATAATGTGACGTCAGTACCCGATTTTGGTTGTAGATGCAGAGTTGCTGATTCACATAAATCGATCTTGATAGGATTGACCACGATTAGGCTCGCGCCGTGTTCTTCAACAGCCATGCGGATTCTTGATCCGACAACCGGATGGTTCCGTCCGGTATCGCTTCCAACTACTAGAAGGGTGCCAGCATTGTCATAGTCTTCGTAGGAGTTTGAGGTTGCACCTGAACCAATCTGCTCCATCAAAGCAACAACTGATGGTGCATGGCACAAGCGCGAGCAGTGATCGATGGAGTTAGTTCCCATGACAGACCGGACAAATTTTTGCATGACGTAGCCGTCTTCGTTACTTGCTTTCGCCGAAGCGATTCCACCAAATGTTTCAGATGGATTGGTTGGATCTGTCGATACAACTGACGCGAATTTGTCAGCTATTAGATCTAATGCTTCGTCCCATGAACTCTCCGTAAGCTTTCCATTCTTACGCACCATAGGTTCGGTAAGGCGTCGAGGCGAGTCCACATAGTCGAGGCCGAATCGTCCCTTCACACAGGTCATTCCGGCCGATGATCCATTCTCAGGTACACCGTCAACCCACAGAATTTCATTTCCTTTTGTGTGAACTCTCAGTCCGCAGCCCACTCCGCAATATGGGCAGGTCGTTTCGGTGACTGTATTGTCCTGAGCTGTTTGGAAGATTCTGCTTGGTTTATCGCGGATATTTTTAGCAGAGATGACTGGAAGTTCAAGGCTGCTGTTGAGTGCTCTGGGAGCATACTGGTTCACGGCTACTAGGGCGCTTGTCGGGCATTGTGAGACACACTGTCCACAAGAAGTGCAAGTTGAATCTTCCCAGACTGCATCAAAAGCGGACCCGATTACTGCGCCTTGACCTCGACCATTAATACCTATTGCGCCTATATGTTGGGTGTCTTGGCAGGCATCAATGCATCTTCCGCAGAGGATACAATCAGCCATGTTGAAACTAAAAAAAGGATTAGAATTATCAACCCTCTGACGGGGAGCCGGGACATAAGTTGATTTTTCGAGATCATGTCGAGATGCGTGAAGCGTGGCTAATCCCTTTCCTTTTCCGTCCGACGACATACCAAGTGTTAAATCAAGTACTCCTCTGCGAACTCGCACTGATTTGTCACTGTTTGTGAGTATTTCCTGACCGTCAATCGCTGGTGTGTGGCATGCTGCAGTGAGACGAGGGCTACCTGAGATTTCGACGAGGCATGTTCGGCATGCGCCCAACGGTTCGCGGGCATCAGGCTTGCAAAGATGCGGTAGCGTACCTTCCGCAGTTTTGATTGCGTCCAGGAGAGAGGAACCCTCAGGAACCTCGACCAATTGACCATCGATTTGGAGTTTTGGCACGCTTAATGCTCCAGTTTTTTGTAGATTACAATATTAACAAGGGTAAGTTTATCAGCTATGTGCCGGCGCAATTGAGTCACTGAATGGCTTAGATTATCCTCTGGAATTGAGGTGCGTTAGGGCGCAGGATAGGAAGGACATGAGATGTCGGAAAAAAACGTTAAATTAGAAGGTGAACCGTTCTATCGAATCGATGTTGAAGAGGCGAAACGCATGATCGACAACGAAGATGTCCAGGTGATTGATGCAAGGGAAATTCATGAACACGCGGAAGGACACGTTCCAGGTTCATTGAGGATCCAGCATATGGCTGTGTTGGCTAACGCTGAAAAACTCGTTACAGATAAACCAATTTTATTTATTTGTAAAAGTGGACAGCGTTCTGCAGTCGCCGCAGAATTCGCAGCGTCACTCGGTCTTGAGGACTTGTATAACGTTGAAGGTGGACATGAGGCCTGGGCTGAAGCTGGATATCCGATGGAGTCCTAGTTTTGGTGAATTCCACCGATTCTTGTTGCATCCAATAGCCTCAATTGTCGACTTAATTTGTGGATAGCTTGATTAAGAATACTGTTCGCTACTGGGATCCGATCCTTTGCTTCGTATGTAGATAGGAGATCCTGTCGTAGGAGGTCCGAAGCATAGCCCTCCGTATATGCACCCACTGAGTCACAAAATCGATGTTCCGTTAAAGGATTATTTGGACTTGGTTGCCAGGCACCAATAACTCGGTCACGAAGTTTCCCAAGGGTCAGGTACTGTTTCCATATTTCAGGAGTCAGAAGCTCAGGATCGCCAGTGCCTTTTACTGCTGTGTCGTCGTCCGGTAGTGAAAAAGCGACTTGTGCAGTTGGGTAAGGAATTTCCTCGATGTCACTTTCAATCTGAAACCTCTTTGCCCCGCAGGCTGAGACTAAGAAACGATCATTACTAATAGGCAATACTTGTTGGATGTTTGCTGTTGTCCCTACACTTCTGGGAATTGCTCCACCTCCGACTTCTTCGCCTGCTTCTATGGATACGACTCCAAACGGTACTGAATCCTCGATGCAGAATTCGAGCATTTCCCGATACCGTGGCTCGAATATCTGTAGGGTGATCTCCTGACGTGGAAAAAGCACCTTATTCAATAGGAAAAGTGGTATCTGGCTATGTTGTTCGATTTCAAGCCTCCTCAGTTCATGAAGTTTCTTGGGTCAGTAATATTTCTTCACGAGCTTCGCTGTCGCTAACTACTTGGAAGACAAATTCTTCTGAGGTTTTGGACTGGTCGATATCAATGCGTACCGTTGTGCCTTCCTCAATTTCCTTAGTGAGCATTGCGCGGGCCAGCATATTCTCAATTCTTTTTTCGATAAGTCTCTTCAGTGGCCGCGCTCCGAATTCAGGCTCGTAGCCTTCAGTCGCCAAGTATTTAATGGCCTGAGTAGAGACTTCTAGCCTGATATTCTGGCTTGAGATACGTCTGACGATCTCCTGAACTTCAAGATTTGTGACTTCAGCAATTTCCTCCTCCTGCAGAGGTTCGAATACAACGATTTCATCAAGTCGGTTCAGAAATTCTGGTCTGAAAGTCTTCTTTAAAGAGTTCTCGATTCGAACTTTCTGGGCAGCTACCTCGTCATTGGAAGTAGATCTCAAAAATCCCACCGATTCTTTCTGGACATCAATTCCTAGGTTGCTGGTAAGAATGAGAACTGTGTTGCTGAAATCTACCGTTCGGCCATGAGAGTCTGTCAGACGGCCATCATCCATAATCTGAAGTAGTGTATTGAATATATCTGGGTGAGCTTTCTCTATCTCATCGAAGAGAATCACCTGGTAGGGTCTCCTCCGTACCTGTTCAGTTAGCTCTCCGGCCTGTTCGAACCCGACGTACCCTGGCGGCGCACCGATTAGTCGAGAGGCAGTGTGGCTCTCACCATATTCGGACATGTCCAGCCTTATGATTGCATCTTGATCATCGAACAGGTACTCGGCGAGAGCCTGTGCAAGATAGGTTTTTCCCACACCTGTGGGGCCAACGAAGATAAATGAACCTATAGGTCGTCTTGGATCCTTCAGTCCCGAGCGTGCGCGCCGTATAGCATCTGATAGAGCTGATATCGCCCGATCTTGCCCGATTATTTTCTCGTGCAGCACTTCCTCCATATTTACTAGCTTGGTTGATTCCGCTTCGAGCATTCGATCCACGGGGATGCCCGTCATTTGTGCGATGAGAGCTGCGATGTCACGTTTATCCACCTCATTTGTCGATCCGTGTTCAGATTCCCAGTCGGACAGTCGGCTTTCGTATTCGTTTTGTATCGTTATAAGTTCCTGTTTGATCAGAGCAGCTTGCTCAAAATCCTTCTTTTCAGCTGCTGCGTCCAGCCTGTCGGAAGCATTTTGTACCATGGTTTTCAGGTCACGTACCTCAGGTGCCATTGCCTCACTCTCGATTACGAGCCTCGAAGCCGCTTCATCGATAAGATCGATCGCCTTATCAGGTAAATGTCTCTCTGTCACGTATCTGGATGACAAAGTGACAGCTGCACTAATCGCCTCGTCAGTAATTTCTACTTTGTGATGTTCCTCATAAGTGGGCCGCAGTCCTTTGAGGATTTCTTCAGCGTCCTCTAGAGATGGTTCGTCGACATACACAGGTGAGAAACGACGCTCTAGGGCAGGATCTGATTCAATTGACTTTCTGTATTCATCAAAGGTGGTTGCACCAATCACATGGAGTTCGCCTCTCGCAAGGGCTGGTTTCATCATGTTCGACGCATCAATAGCTCCATCTGCACCACCTGCACCTACGACAGTATGCAGCTCGTCAATGAAGAGTAAAATTTCGCCACTCGAATCTTTTACTTCCTGCATGACACCCTGGAGACGTTCCTCGAACTCACCTCGGAATTTTGAACCTGCAACAAGTGCTCCCATATCGAGAGCCATCACCTTCTTGTCTTTGAGTCTGTCAGGAACATCTCCGTCGATAATTCGTTTTGCGAGACCCTCAGCAATTGCGGTCTTGCCGACTCCTGCTTCCCCGATAATCACTGGGTTATTTTTGGTCCGACGATTTAAAATTTGCATCACTCGGCTTATTTCGGTGTCTCTCCCGATTACCGGATCGAGCAGGCCTTTTTTTGCGAATTCCGTTAGGTCTCGCGAAAATCTGGTAAGTGCCTGATACTTTGACTCGGCGGTAGGGGAGTCTACTCGAGCACTTCCCCGGATAGTTTGAAGCGCTCGGTAGAGGCGTTCCTTACTTACTTCAAACTCTTCAAGTACGCTGGCAGACTCTCCATCAGTGGCATCCGCCACCGCGAGTAAGAGGTGCTCTACTCCCACGTACTCGTCTTTTAGTCTGGTAGCTTCAGCGTTAGCCCTTTCGAGCATTTCAATGATTCGGGGCGTGGTATAGATCTGGACGACATCACTGCCAAGTTTAGGTGAATGTTTTAACTTCTCTTGGAGGGCACGAAGCATGTGATCCGCGTCGATTGATGCGGCGGAGAATATGTCTCGTGCGAGGCCATTAGGTAATGCAAGGAGTGCAAAGAAAACATGTTCTACGTCCCATTGCGGATGCCTTTCATCGCGGACGAGTTGCTGTGATGCTGATATCACCTCCTGGGCTTGCTCAGTAAAACGGTCATTTCTCATCATTTTCAATTCTCCTAAGAAAAATTATTACTGGAATCTCTTCAAAAAATTCGCACCAAATTCTTGGTCATCATCATTGTCCATTCTGTGGCTATTCGGCGGATCTATTTGCTGTCGTAATCGCGCATTTTCTTCCTCCAGTGATCTTGTCTTGGTTTCTAGATCGTTGATTTGAGTTTGCATTCTCAACATCACCTCTACACCAGCTAGATTGAGGCCGAGATCGCTAATCCAGCTCACTATTTGGCCTATCTGATCGATGTCTCTTGAAGAAAATAGTCGAGTGTTTCCATTTGACCTTGCTGGCCGAACGAATCCCATTCGCTCGTATGATCGGATGGTCTGCTGGTGAATGCCGATAATTTTGGAGACGACCGAAATTTGGAAGAGTGGTTCATCTTGCGGAAGATTAGTCATAGGGTCTCCTAATTTTCAGTCCTGAGGCTTCGAATTTGTTCGTACAGCCTCTTCTCCTCTGAACTTACTCGTTCTGGTATTGTGACCACCACATTCCCGAGGAGGTCACCAAATCCCCCAGTAGAATTTGGCATTCCTTGGCCGGCTAAACGGATTCGGGCGTTGTTTTGTGTAAGCGGCGGTATTCTTACTTCGAGGGTTTTGTTTTGTAAATTGGTTATCTCTGTGACTGTTCCAAGAACAGAATCTTCGGGAGTGACTTGTAGGTCTATCTCTAGGTCATTACCGCTCCTCCTAAACCGGGGGTGACGTCGGACCCTCGTAACTATGAACAGA
>DEAP01000105.1 GCA_002348225.1 Dehalococcoidia bacterium UBA2979 | reverse complement strand
TTGGCCCCCACCCGAATCCGCTGTCAGTGGCTCCAATGATGCCGTAAGGAGCGGAGAGAATAACAGCGAATAGAAGCGCCCACCGAACAACCGGAATGGCTCCATACTTTCGTTGTAGAGGTCCAGCAATATGGACGGCAACCGCATAGGAAAGGACGGCAAGTACAACAAGTAGAACGCCTAGAGCATTTGTTCCGTCTGTGGTTACTTCAGGAATTCCGATCAGGAAAAGTCCCCCCAGCCCTGTCGCGACTCCTAGAAGTTGTTTCGATGCGGTTGGTATTTTAAACATTGTTAGCCCAACGACCACAGTGAGGATAGGCATCGCACTATTGAGCATTCCGGTCATAGATGAATTGATCCATTGTTGGGCGACAGGGAACATTGTTAACGGGAAAGCCATCCAAGTAACCCCGAGCCACATAACCATTTTTCGGTCTTCGGCTTCGATCCGTGGCGCCCGTATGGGAATCGCCCATAACGTCAGGCATCCAAATCCGATACGGAAAAAGGTAACAAGACCCGGAGAGAATGCTTCCAAACCAATATCGATAAAGAAAAATGATGCTCCCCAAATACCGGCTGCCCCGAGAAGGAGACCCCAGTCAAGGAGTTGAAATCTAGAATGCTCAGCGTCTACTCTGTCAGCCACCCCGTAAGCCTAGGGGCAATTCCGATGAATGCACCTATCGGGTACAGATGAGTACTCCTTGCCCATCTTTGGTATCAGGATTTCCATCAGGGTCTGTTCCAACCAGAAGACACGTTCCGGAAGGCACCGTTGGAGTTGGCGGGAAAAGGTCAGATTCAAATTCCCCATTTTCGTCCGCAATCCCTAGAAAAAATGGGTTGGTGTAATCACATGCAGATGGGAAGAGTTCTTCGAATGTTTCATACGTGGCTGCGCACCCGACGCCGCCTACGAGTTCGCCCGGAGTAAATCCGCTTCCCTTAATGACACCTTGCCACAGTGAGCCATCAACGATTCCGGGGCTGACACTGATCTCTATTCCAGGGTCAGCGTACAAAGGGCTACTGGTCATATATGGGGTGCCTTCGTCGGCAAGCACTTGAGTATTTTCAGAGCACACGATTGCACCTGGCCCGTCATCAGTATCAGGGTTGTCATCGGGATCAGTTGTGACGAGTAGGCATGTTCCTTGAGCTGATGTTGGTACCGGTTCATTAACTGTGGCTATAAAATTTCCCTGTTCGTCAATGAAAGCAATGAGTGGTTGGGTAAAATCGCAAGTTTCAAAAATATTACTTATAACGGTTTCAAATGATCCGGCGCATCCGAAAATGGCAGTTAAGAGGCCCGGTGGCATTCCGGACCCTTCAATAGATCCCGACCATAAGTAACCGTTGGTGAAACCGGGGCTGACAATAATTTCGATACCTTCGTCGGCGAGCATTGGGTCACTGACTAAGTCTGGGGCATCTACGTCGGGAAAGACCTGACCCTCTCCGAAATCATTTTGGCCGTCTGGTCCCTCATCGGGCTCGTCATCGTCGAGTATTCCTGATGCAAGCACCGCTGCGAAATCTTCTGCTGAAAGTTGGCCGATGCAGGTCTGTACTACGTCCCCCATGTGGGTGTCTAAAACTTGGTCGTTATCACCTGTCTCGAGAATCACCACGAGTTCAGCAGCCGAAAGTCCGTTTATTTCAAGGGTTTCATCTATCCAGCATTCATTGAAAGCAAGTGGAATACCATCGTCATTTTCAGAATTTTGAATGGACTTTACTAAAGCGATTAGGGTATCCCGCCCACTATCGGTTGATTCGTCGCTGGGTGCGTCGTCGGCTTCGATGGGGGTGGCTTGTTCCTCGGATGTTTCGCCAGCGGACGTTGAAGTAGGTGTTGATGTTTCGTCGCTGCTTCCTCCGCAACTCGCGAGTACAGTGCACAAGATGCAGATTGGTATAACTAATTTTGCCGTAAGGGAATGGGGCATGGTCTAATTGTAGGACCAGCTACCGAAAGGATGTTACATGATCGTTAAAGGTTGGAGTTATGGGATGCAGCTTCCGGTTCAGACACTGACGAGAACTCTGGCTGATCCGTGGGAGGATGATGCAACCGTTGAAGACCTTGTAACGATCGCTAAAAAAGCTGAGGTAACTGGACATGAGTTCGTCGGGGTCTGTGACCATATTGCGATTCCTGACAACGACTATGCGGCGAATATGAGAACTACTTGGTATGACACTGTAGCCACGCTGTCTTATCTGGCTGCGCATACGGCAACCGTGAATCTGCTTTCAGTAGTCTGGGTTGCTGCCTATCGGCATCCTCTTCAAACTGCGAAATCGTTTGGCACGTTAGACCATCTATCGGGGGGGCGTGTGATCATGGGAGTCGGCGCAGGCCATGTCGAAGCTGAGTTTGAAGCGTTGGGTGTTGACTATGCTCAACGAGGGAAGATTCTAAATGAAAATATTGATGCAATTCGTGGAGCCTTTCAAAGTGATTATGTCAGTTTTGATGGTGACTTCTATTCGTATGAAAATATTGGGATTGCTCCTAGCCCGGTTAATGGATCTTTCCCGATTTGGATTGGTGGATCCGGTCGAGCTTCATGGAAACGCACTGGCCGTCAAGGAGATGGGTACATTCCGATGGGTGCTCCAGTGGACTCGTATCCAGAGATTGTTGACACGATTATGGCGGCGGCAGCTGAGGCTGGACGCAGCGACACTGAATTTGCAATTGGGTACATGCCCGGATGGGCGTACCTTACGGGGGAGGCTCCTGACGGATTACCACCAGCATGGATCATAGGAGCTGAGGCGTTAGCTGAAGACATTCGTGCAGCGCGAGAAGCTGGGGCGAATACATTCCATATGAAGTTTAGAGGGCGAACCCTGTCGGAATACTTGGAGCAGATGGATGCTTTTTATGAATCTGTTGTCCCGCTCGTGAATGAAGCGTGATGTCAACGGCAAACGTTGAGGATCAGTTTCTTATCCGTGATCTTCATTCACGATACGCGGATATTTGTAGTAGGAAAGCATTCGGGGATTTAGGTGATCTGATTCTTCCGGACGCTGATATTGTTCTTGACTTACGGGGAACGACGTTGTCGTTTCGCGGCCCTAATGAAATTGGCACTTTTATCGCTGAGTCATTAGAAGCTTTTGATTTTTTCCAGTTCGTTGTTCGTAACTCGGTCGTCACTATTGACGATTCCGGTGAGACGGCAGGGGGGCGATTATGGATGAGCGAAATGCGTCGTGTGAAAGATACAGGTATGTGGTCAACGATCTTTGGTGTTTACCACGATCAGTATTTGAAGGATGCTGGTTCATGGATGATTGCGGGACGCCGCTATCATTCGTTGGCGCGACTTAGCCATGGATTGGAATCGTGCGATGTTTTTGAGTTCCCAGAAGAATTCAATGACCTGATCTAATTGTGGGTGTTCCTATATGGGTAGGTTTCCTGTCGCTCTTCTTGTGGAACCTTCGTCGGTGTAGGCGGCGATGGTTCGTTGCGCTATGCGCATTTGATGTACTTCGTCTGCCCCATCAGCGAATCTTGCCCACCGAGCATGCTGGTACATGTGTGCCAGCGGCGTATCCGTTGAGTAGCCGAGAGCTCCATGCACTTGAATAGATCGGTCAATGACTCGTCCGAGCATGTTCGCCACAAAATGTTTCGCCATGGAGACTTCAGCTTTGAAGTCTTCTTTCTTATCGATCTTATGGGCGGCGTGGAGGACCATCAGTTTCGCTTGATACAGTTCCATTGCTGAATCCGCGATCATCCATTGGATGCCTTGTTTCTCAGCGAGAAGCGATCCGTGAGAGAACCGGTTCAATGATCTGTCGACCATCATATCTAACGCCATTTCTGCCTGGGCGATCCACCTCATACAGTGGGCAAGCCGAGCGGGTCCTAGGCGGTATTGTCCAAGAAGGTGGCCCTGTCCTCGACCGCCGAGCATCTGGTCTTTGTGTACTCTGAGATCTTCAATGATTATTTCACTATGGCCGGTACCTCCGTGCATTGTTTCAATCTGGCGAATCTCGTTCCATCCTTCGGCCGGAAGATCAATAATGAACGCTGAGTTTGCTGCCTGAGGAATATCGGGGTTCTCTTCGGTTCGGCAGACAAGAATAGCGAAGTTTGCACGGTGGGCGTTTGAGATGAACCATTTGTGACCATTTATAACCCATTCGTCGCCATCCTCGTAGGCACTGGTCTGAATTAGTGTTGGGTCCGAACCAGCGACCTCAGGTTCTGTCATAGCGAAACATGACCATGTTGTCCCATGGCAGAGAGGTTTGAGGTATTTCTCCGCTTGTTCTGGAGTCGCCCAGTGGAGGAGCGTATGCATATTTCCCTCATCGGGAGCTTGGCAATTAAAAACCCATGGCCCGTAATAGGATTTAGCTGCCTCTGCTTGGACCATTGCTAATTCAACATGTCCAAGGCCCATACCACCCCATTCTTCGGGCATATGAGGCAGCCAGATTCCTTGCTTATGTGCCTGCTTGCGAAGCTGGATTAAAATCTCGGTTCGTTCTTTACCTTCCAGTGGTTCGCCACTTTCCCCACCTTCGAGCTTTGCTTCTGCCGGTTTGATCACATCATCGACAAAAGTACGGATTCTTAGCCGTATTTCCTCGAGTTCGGGTGTGAGAGAAAAATCTATAGCCACGGGATGCTCCTACGTCTAGATAGAAAATTGGGTCTATAGGTATTAGATCATTCAAAAAGTATCTGGTCCAACCCGAGCGATCAAAGGAGCATTATCTCAAGTGATCTTCTAAGCTTCATGTATGGGACTAGCTTTAGATGGAAAAACTGCACTCGTAACCGGCGGATCGAAAGGCATCGGCAAAGCTATTGCAAAAGGCTTTGCAGAGGCTGGGGCGAGCGTGATGATAACCAGCCGAAAATCTGAAGTATGTGAGAGCGCTGCCGACGAAATCGGTGGAGGTTGCGAATGGGAAGCAGGGAACGTTGGAGACCCTGAACATATGGAACAAGCTATTGACCGCACCATCGAATTATTCGGCGGGGTCGATATTTTGGTGAATAACGCTGCGACGAATCCTTATGCCGGGCCAATGATCGATGCTGATTTACCCCGATGGAAAAAAACCATTGATGTCAATATGACAGCACCCTTTCTCTGGACACAGATGGTGTGGCAGAAATATCAGAAGGAAAACGGCGGAGTTATTCTAAATATCGCTTCGGTAGGGGGATTAGAAACGAATCCAATGCTGGGCGTCTACGATGTCACCAAAGCAGGTTTGATCCATATGACAAAGCAATTTGCCGCTGAACTAGCACCCCAGGTGCGAGTGAATGCAATATGTCCGGGGCTAATTAAAACGGATTTTGCCCGAATGCTCTGGGAAGGCGACGGTGGAGACATGGTGGCGCAGCAATATCCGTTGAAACGTCTAGGTGAAGTTGAAGATATTGCCGCCGCCGCCTTATATCTCGCCGCTGATTCCGGAAGTTGGATCACCGGCCAAGCTATAGTCCTCGACGGTGGCGGACAAATAAAATTCTAAAACCGGAGATTTCCCGAGGCACATCTCGGGGACTACTTTTCCGATGCTGCCTCGGGGTGTCTTTCAGTTAGAACATCAGCCCAGTGGGAACGCCCAGTATTTCTTAGCCGATCGAGGTATGACGGAAGATGTCCCCGAATATGAAAAGGCCCCCCCTCATCCAAAACGATTTCCATGGGATCCACAGGGCTATAGCTTCTTGACAGCTGTTCATCAGTCCAATCTTCTAAGATCGAAGATCCCTCATTCATTAGGTTTGGCGTTGAGGCAGCGAGATCACGCTGTTCATGTGGATCTTCTGAAATGTTGAAAAGCATTTCTTCATTCCAATGGCCATGGTAGCCATCATGCCACGTCCGTAAATAGAGATGATCCTTCCATCTGACTGAACGTTGGCAAGACCATGCACCTTGTGAAAGCACCAGATGATCTCTTCCCCCTTCGGTCTTCTGCTTAAGGTCATTTGCTAATGACTGCCCATCCCAATGCTTTGGAATTTTGATGCCAGCGAGATCAGCAACTGTTGTTGCAATATCTAAGTGATAGTGAAGTCCGGAATTTATTTGGGGTTCGAGATCGGGCCAGAACAGAACAGCGGGGATATGGCAGGTAGCTTCATCAGCAGCTTGATGATCTGCGTAGACGCCGAGCTCGCCAAATGCCTCTCCATGATCTGAACTTATCAGCACAGCGGTTTCATCACGGATCCCGAGATCTTCCAATTTGTTCAGTAGCACTCCAACAGCGTCATCAGCGTACTTAACGCCCACATCGTAGCCATCAAAAATTTGTTTCACTGCGTTCATTGATGATGCATCCCACGGTTGCCGTGGGGGAGGGTCACCCCATTCGTCCGGGCGGAACCCCCACGGCTCTTGAGCTGAGTGCGGTCCTGAAAGCTCCCAGTTCCTCAAACGGACATCTTCGGTATGCCAATCAGGAATAGGGTCACCCGCAAAAGGGTTTCCATAATGCTCGGGAGTCGTGTAGGGAGTATGAGGGTCCCAAAGGTGAACATGAAGCAGCCAATCATCATCCTTTCCTTTTCTATCAAGCCAATCGATTGCACTCGGAAGAACCTCATCGGCGCGTTCTCCTCCAAAGCCACGCATAAGATTCATTGCTTCCATAAATCCGCTATTCCACCAACTTGCCCCATGACGGAAAGGAAATGATGAAATTGAGGCTGTACGCCAGCCCGAGAGAAAAAATACTGACGCCCACGACCCGAGTGAAAACCGTCCGAAAAAATTCCGACTGGATCCTTCTGGCCTTAAGTCAGCTGCAACTCCTCCATGATTGACTACACCATTGCGGATACCGAACATGCCAGTTATAAAAGCAGTCCGGCTGGGAAGACACGGAACATCGGACGCATACACGTTTTCAAATTGGGTACCTTGAGTTGCAAGGAGATCGATGTTCGGAGTTGTGTCCCGATGGTAGCCGGCACATCCAAGATGGTCTGAGCGAAGGGTGTCGATATCGATATAGAGAAGACGCATACCCTATTTTTAGTCGCGAAACGATTCAACGACGAACTGGTTGTCTTCTATCCTTGAAGTTAATCTTTTCTTGAGATTGTTCGGACTATCCCATAGGTTAATCTCGACGTTTAAGGACACTATTATGAAAGACAAACCCTACCTCTCTTTACAGCTTCGGACATTTGCTTCTGAAGAACCTGAGTCTTGGAGTCCAGTAATTGATCAAGCTGTTGCCGCTGACCGGGCAGGGATTGGGAAAGTTGTCGTTTCTGACCATGTTGTTTTTGGAGAGAACCTTGACGCGTATGCAGATCCGAGTCTTGGGGGGCTTAGCGGCGGGAAGCAACCCACTGGCGCTGATGGGCTGTGGTTAGACCCTCTGACTGTACTCTCTGTTATTGCCGGCCGTACTTCCAATATCCGCTTGGGGACAAGTATTCTTTTAGCTGCGCTGCGTCGTCCTGCGGTGCTAGCTAAATCTATAGCGACTCTCGATGTCCTCTCAGAAGGAAGAGTTGATCTTGGTGTAGGTGTTGGCTGGCAGGAAGAAGAGTATGAGGCATGTGGTTTGGATTTTTCTTCTCGCGGTCGATTGCTGGACCACACACTTGAAGTATGCCAGTTGATCTGGTCTGAACGAACAGCCTCCTATGATTCTCCTGAGCTGACCTTTTCCTCTATACACGCTATGCCGAAACCTGCACAGAAACTCGGAGTTCCCCTATGGATCAGCGGAACCGTAAATAAGCGTTCAATGAACCGATTAGTAAAATTTGGTAATGGTTGGATTCCATGGGGCGAG
>DEAP01000102.1 GCA_002348225.1 Dehalococcoidia bacterium UBA2979 | reverse complement strand
CGTATTCGTGTTCGAAATAAGAAAAGGCCAGAGTTAGCAGACTTGTCATTGCAAATCCATTGGCTATAAACCCTGCCATGAGCATGCTGAATGATCGTGTCCTCATAGCCACCTTTAGCGGGAGGCCCCAGTTATGTACTGCTTGCACTGAATCGTCCTGTATTTCCGGCAAGCCATCCATAGGTTGATCATGATCAGCGGGCCGTGTCCGCACGAAAGTAGCGAACAAAAGACCTGACACAATGACAAAAATTGCGAGTAACTGTAACGCCGATCTCCATCCAAGCGTCCCAACTGCCAAAGCAACAATCGGCACTGCAAGTCCACCAAGTGATCCCCCGAGCGTCGACAAGGTCAGAGCCCGGGCTCGGCGTCTCTCGAACCAAGTGACTATTGCTGCGAATCCACACAGGTTGCCGGCAGTACTCGATCCCAAAGACACGATAGCCATCACAACAAAAAATTGCCAGAGTGAATTCATATGAGACATCAGATAAAGCCCGATCGCCGTCAACGCGATCCCCGTAAGAAGCACTCTTCTTGGCCCTAATCTGTCAATTGCCCAGCCAACAAATGGCGCTGATATTCCGCCAACTTCGGTTCGGACTGAGGACCCTGCAAACGTTACCCACGCGGCCCATCCGAATTCAGTGATTAGGTCATTCAGGAATGTATTCATCCCATAAAAGACGGTAGCCGCGGCCGTTGCAGTGGTCGCCCCTGAGGCAGCCACCACAAACCAGCCTCTGTATATCCCGCCTGTTGAGAGTTTTGGACGCTCAGTCATTTAGTCATGCTAGTGCGATCGGGACTCATAGGCCAAGGAAGCATACAATTGATCCAGGTGGGATTCATGAATAAAGCGTCGGTTGGTAACTATTATGAAGACCTCACAATGGGGAGAGTCTTAGTTCACCCAACACCACGGACTATCACTGAAGGTGATGCTTCTCTTTATCTTTCTTTGACCGCATCTCGGTATCCACTCTTCTGTGACGCAACATTTGCCCAAAGCCTTGGCTTGAAGAGAGAGCCAGTTAATGACCTGCTGTTATTCCATATCGTGTTCGGCAAGTCTGTCCCTGATATATCATTGAATGCGGTAGCTAATTTAGGCTATGCCGATGTCCGTTTTGGAAAACCTGCGTACATCGGGGATACAATTCATGCTCAAAGTGAGGTGATAGGCAGAAGAGAATCAAGTGGCGGCGATACAGGTATCATCTGGGTCCGCACTGTCGGGTTAAACCAGGATAATGAGGAAGTCCTGACGCTTATCCGCTGGGTACTCGTCAACAAATCTGATCACAATCAGATATCAGAAGAGTCCATAACTCCCACCACTCCGGAATCCGTTTCATTGTCCAATTTGTACGTCCCAGAAGAACTGAACCTCGATACATTTGATACCAGCGTGACGGGTGGGAATTGGTTCTGGGAGGATTATCAAATTGGTGAGCGAATCCACCATATTGAGGGCGTTGCGATCGAGGAAGCTGAACATCAGATGGCCGCTCGTCTGTATCAGAACACTGCACGAGCACATTTCAACGCACATGCCTTGAAAAATTCAAGATTCGGGACCAGAGTGGCATACGGAGGTCATGTCATCTCGGTCGCCCGTGCCCTGTCATTTAACGGTCTGGAAAATGTGATTCGAATCCTGGCTTTCAACGGTGGGACCCACTCCAGCCCGACACTAGCTGGTGACACTATCTACGCCTGGACTGATGTTTTAGATTCCATCGAACTTGACCGTGACGATGCAGGAGCACTGAGGCTCAGACTCGTCGCAACCAAAAATATCGACCCGTTTACTGAAAAAGTGGACCTGAAGTTCACAGATGACAAAGGACGCGAACGGTATAGCCCTGAGGTAGTACTTGATCTCGATTACACGGTGCTTATTCCAAAAAAAAGCGGATAATAATATAAAGGGAGTTCACATGACCACAGTCTCAACAAATCCCGTTACTTCAGCTCGCATATTAGTGGATGCTGGGCAGAAACTAGTGGATAAAATTATCCAACATGCTGCAAACGTGACAGACGCCGGGAAACTCATCGACGAACATCAGGTACATACTGAGCGAGTGGCATATCTTGCTACTGAAATAAAGGCTGCCCAAGAACTGACGGCATATGTCGAACGAAGCAATGGCCGAAATAACCTGGATGAGCGATCGGCCATAATGGCCATGTGCTACGCAGCCGAAGTGCTTCAAAAATTGCGGAACCAAGTTGAATCGGCCTGGGATGACTTTGGTCTATCTGAATCGGACCTCAGTGAGATTAACTCCGACTCGTTGCGACAATTAATTCGGTCTGGACTGAACGAAGAAATTATCCGTAACGTCGGTCGAGAAGTCATTGAGACCGGTGGTGTGAATAACGTGGAACTAGAAGACGAAGTAGCCACACTCACCCGAGACGCTGCACGTGATTTTGCAAAAAATGAAGTCGCACCTCTGGCTCAGGAAATTCATCGTAATGACTTACTCGTACCAGACGATCTGCTTTCGAAATTTTCCGCCCAGGGATTCTTTGGCTCCTCTATTCCAGAGGAGTACGGCGGAACAGGCATGGGTGACTTACCCATGATTATTATCACTGAAGAACTCTCTGCAGCGTCCCTTGCGGCGGCTGGCTCTTTGGCTACCCGCCCGGAAATTTTGGCAAAAGCGTTACTCGCTGGAGGGACTGAAGAACAAAAACAATCATGGCTCCCTAAAATTGCAGCTGGTGAAGAACTAATTGCCGTGGCAGTAACAGAACCCGATACTGGCTCAGACGTTGCCAGCCTGCAAACTCGAGCCGAGCCAGCCGAATACGAAGGACAACGAGGCTGGCGCATAAATGGGGCCAAAGCCTGGAGTACCTTTTCCGGCCGTGCGACCACATTGGCCTTACTTGCGAGAACTAATCCTGACAGTCAGCTGGGTAGTAAGGGTCTTTCACTATTTATGGTTAAAAAAGAGCCATTCTACGGACACAGCTGGAAGTATGAACAGCCACAAGGTGGTGTCATGGAGGCAACTGCCAACCCGACGTTGGGATATAGAGGGATGCATTCCTTCAACATAGGGATCGATGATTTCTGGGTGCCTCATGACTGCCTCGTGGGAGAGGATGCCGGTGTTGACAGAGGATTCTATCTGCAGATGGGTGGATTTGCTGCTGGACGAATTCAGACAGGCGGCCGAGCTTGCGGACTGATACAGGCGGCAATAGAAAAAGTGTGCCAGTACGTTAGTCAACGAACTCAGTTTGGACAAACACTTGCGGATTATCAACTCACCCAATATATGATTGGGAGAATGGCCATTCGATTGGCTGCATCGCGCCACATCACCTATGCGGCTGCACGGGTATTCGACACTAGAGCAGTAGAACCATCTATGGCTAAATTGCTGTCGTGTGACGTAGCTGGGGAAGTCACCCGCGAAGCCCAACTTCTGCATGGAGGTTGGGGTTATTCGGAAGAGGATGCTTCCTCACGATACGTCGTAGATGCTCTCGTACTACCTATTTTCGAAGGGACAAAGCCAATACTCGAGCTCAAGGTGATTGGTCGGAGTCTACTTGCTCAAGCAAATTGACCAGAGCTATGCCCGAACAGACTCCCAGTCATCGAGACCATATTGTTCGAGGGCTTCAGATCTAAATCCAAATCCAATACCAGGACGATCCGGCAATACTAGGGACCCGTCCCTGACTTCGGTCTGACGATCGATAACTCTTCGGAATGACAATACTTGATCGTCCGGAAAGAATTCAACAAATGTACCGTTTGGTAATCCCGCAACTAAGTGCAAGTGCAGATCGTGGAACCAATGGGGTGCTACTGAAATCCCATATGAACCAGCCGTTGCTGCAATCCGTCGAAACTCAGTGATTCCACCCAACACGGCCGCATCGGGCTGGATAATCATCGCAGCTTTCTTATCAAGTAATTCCTTGAAACGCCATCGGCCTGCTTCGATTTCGCCTGTTGCGATGGGAACATGAGTCCTCCTGGCAAGCTCCCCGTGTATGTCAATTTCATCCGGAGAAAACGGCTCTTCCATCCAATATGGATCGTAAGGCTCATATGCTCGTCTCATATATTGGAGGGCAGTTTCAAGATTTTGAAATGCATTATTTGCGTCGAGCATCAAAGCAACGTCATCACCGATCGCGGCTCTCGCCACACGCATTCGCTCGGCCTCTTCTGATATAGACAGACGTCCAACCTTTATTTTGACTGCCTTGAAACCTTGATCAACATAACTCGTCAGTTCTTGAGCGAGTCCGTCATAAGATTTGCCGTCCAGATAGTATCCACCGGATGCATAGGCCGGCACGACATCTTTGTAGAATCCTCCGAGCAACTTCCAAAGCGGAAGTTCTACAGACTTTGCGTTGTGGTCCCAGAGAGCAATATCAATTGCTGAGATCGCCCGGACCACAGCACCTGCACGGCCATGCAGCAGGGCCTCCTGATACATATCTTTCCAGAGTCCTTCAACCCGAAATGGATCCTCTCCAAGAATAACTGGAGCGAGCAGTTCTCTAATTGTCTGAGTCACCAATGCCCCGTTTGAATTACCCGCGTAGCAGAAGCCAATACCTGTGTGACCATCATCGCACTCGATCTCAATAATAGGATGATCCCTAAAATATACCGTCCGATTTGAGAAGGACGTGGGATTATCGAGTGGAATGCGAAGCGTACGGGAGCGAATTTCTGTAATTTGAGTCATAGGATGAGTTCTCTCTCTTCATGCAAGTATTCTGCCTCGTGCAACTGAGTCATTCAGCAAAAAACATCTTGTTTGAGGGTTCATAATAGAGAAGCCGTGCGATACTATCGACATGGCGAATTCCGATCTTGATCCCCTGTCACTGTATCTGCATATTCCGTTTTGTTCATCAAAATGCGGCTACTGCGATTTCAATTCGTATGAGGGTCTTGATCATCTGGTACCTGAATATACTCCGGCATTATTGTCCGAAATCGAGTTATGGAGTGCCGCTGCTAAGTCCTACGCTCTTCGGACCATTTTTTTCGGGGGAGGCACGCCGTCCCTCACCGACATCGAAGATATTAAGGAAATTCTCCGGTCTGTCCAGACTAATTACCAACTTATGGAGACAGTCGAGTGCTCACTTGAAGCAAATCCAACTGAACTCACTCTCGAACACTTAACTGGACTCCGCGAGCTGGGGATAAATCGGCTATCAATGGGTGTCCAAAGTATGAATGAAGAGGAACTGCTACTGCTGGAACGCGATCATTCCCCTGAAAGGGTGCTAGATGCTGTCGCGGACGCGAGGGCCGCAGGATTTGACAACATTAACCTCGATCTGATGTTCGGGTTGCCCGATCAGACGCTTGAAACGTGGCAGCAAAGTGTAAGGACAATTGTCAGCTTGGGCACGGAACACCTCTCCTGCTACGCGCTGACGGTGGAGCCAGGAACCGCCCTCTACTATCAGGTTCAGAAAGGCTTCACGCCTGAACCCGATCCAGATATGGCTGCTGAACAGTATGAATGGACTCAGGGCTACCTAAAAGAAAAAGGATATGTACAGTACGAAATCTCAAATTGGTCCAAACCTGGCAAGGAGTGTCAGCACAATATTGTCTACTGGAATGCTGCACCCTACCTCGGAATTGGTGCGGGTGCGCACTCGTTCTTCGCCGGCCAACGATTCGGGAATACGGATGCCCCAAACCGTTATATTGAACAAGTTATGGAAACAAAACTGGAGAGAGATAACAAAGGTCGCGCGACAATGAGACAAATTGCAGGAGGTGAGACTCCAGACCGTGAGACTTTGATATCCGACGCAATCATTCTTGGCTTGCGACTCTTGCAAGGGGTCAATGAAGATGAATTTGAGACGCGACACGGAGTAAGGCCTAGCGCATATTTTGCTAAACAGTTTTCAAAACATGCCGATAATGGTCTCATTGAGCTAGAGGAAAATTCGGTGAAGCTTTCTGCTCGTGGGCTACTACTTTCCAATGAGGTTTTCATAGATTTAATTCCTGATAGCGAGGTAGTCAGTTGAGACGAGCCTTGATGTGTTAGAAATTTTCCGATGTACCGAGTGTGGCCGGGAAGTCGTGGTCCGGAAACCGGGACCTATGTCTCCCAAAGAGGTAGCGAGACGAAAGCTAGCTGAGATGAGGCCGAACATCAGAGGGACACGTGGGACAAGTCCGGTTAATGATCAACTTAGAGACGACATATGGGCTGCGATCTCCACGCAGCGGACTGAAATCCCCAGACTCGAGGCCCCTGATCGTTGCCCCGCTTGTAAGGGAGAAACTCTTGAGTCAGTGAGACATATTGATCAATAAGTATCCGGGGGTAATACCGTAATGTTTGTAATTGGAACAGCTGGCCACGTTGATCATGGCAAGAGTGCGCTGATCGAGCGTCTGACCGGTGTTCATCCTGACAGGCTACAACAAGAGCAAGAGAGAGGCCTGACAATTGAGTTAGGATTTGGCTGGCTCGAGCTCCCCTCAGGCACCGAAATTTCACTGATCGACGTACCGGGTCACATCAGGTTCGTGAGACACATGCTGGCCGGAATTGGCGGGATAGATGCGGTCCTCCTTGTCATTGCTGCTGATGAAGGAATAATGCCTCAGACACTGGAGCATCTCTCAATCCTCAGATTAATGAATATAGATAAGGGATTAGTGGTACTCACCAAATCAGATCTTGTTGATTCTGACTGGCTGGACTTAATCACTGATGAAATTCGTGGAATACTAAGTGAAACCGGCTTGAATACTGCGCCTATTCTGACTACGTCGGCAGCCACCGGAGATGGATTTGATGAACTGCGCACTGAAATTGCGAGACTTTGCGAGAATCTACCGTCGCCTAGGAACATTGATCGCCCACGACTGTCCGTAGACCGATGCTTCACGATGCCCGGGTTTGGTACCGTAGTCACTGGGACATTACTCGATGGACCTATAACAGTGGGAGATACACTTGAACTTTCGCCCGTCGGGCAGACAGTCAGAGTCAGAGGTATACAAACACATGGGAACGATCTAGACAAGGCGCTGCCCGGAAGTAGAGTGGCGGTAAACCTAACTGGAGTCTCCGTAGATGACGTCTCAAGAGGCATGGTCCTCTCACGGCCTGGCACCGTACAAAAGACATCTTCATTTGACGCCACGATAAATTTACTCGGCAAAGCGCCTTTGAAACATAATCAAAAGGTACACGTACATTGTGGCGCCGCTGAAATTCAGGGGCGGGTAAGACTAGTTGGAACGGATACTACTGAAAACCATGAGCCAGAATTTGTTCAGATACTGCTATCTGAACCACTAGCTACAGCCGAAGGTGAGCTATACATAATACGTATCTCTGATCAGACAATTGGAGGAGGTAAAATCCTGTCGATCAACCCGGCTCGTCATCGAAGATCAGACAAATCAATTCTTGAACCTCTATCTGCACTATCCAGCGGTAGTTTTGAATCAAAATTATTGACTACTATCCGTCAAATACAACCGACCCCACTATCTGGAATTGTTGAACTGTTGACTGAATCATCTACAAAGATCGACTCTACTCTGGGTAATCTGATCGAGAGCAAGAACGTTCTCGAGCTCAAAACATCGGATGCTAATCCGGTATACATCACAAGTGATTGGTTGGAATCTACTAAAGAATATATCGGGCGCCTGATTGACCAACACCTTGAGGCTTGGCCTTTAAGGGCAGGGATACCTCGCGAAGAACTGAGGGCAAACCTCAGCCTAGATGCGGGAATTTACAGCCTGATACTACAACTCCTTGAAAAGTATGACATCAAGGCAAACTCTGACGTAGTGACTCGATCGAGTTGGGTGCCGCAATTAAGCGACTCACAAAAAACTGTTGTAGCAGACTTGGTAGATTCTCTAAAGTCCGCTGGATATGCACCGAACCGAACCGATATAGATCCGGAGCTCACTCAGTATTTAGAGCGCGAACGGATAGTTAAAAATCTAGGAGACGGTGTAATTTTCGAGATTGGGAATTATGAATCAGCACGAGACATTGTCCTTGAACTGCTTGAAAAATCTGATGATTCGTCGCTTGGTGTTATCAGAGATGCTCTGAGTACTAACAGAAGAATTACTCAGGCACTATTAGAAACTATGGACAAAGAAGGATTGACTGCTCGGATTGGTGACGGCCGCAAAATTACCGAACGAGGGAGAACACTTTGGGGAGTCTAATTACCATACTACTCCTGCCAGAAGTTCCCAATTCTGACCAAAAGCACTCCTAACATTATTGCTAGTAGACCAAGTATTCGTAGAGGTGAAAACAAAATGGTCGGGTTTCCGAAAGCGCCTATGTGATCGAGTATTACACCACCTATAGCAGACCCCAAGGTAACCGCGACGAAAAATTCGGCGACGCCAATTCGAGGAACCAGGTAGGCCGCACCTACGATGAGTGCGAGACCAAACAGACCAGAACAAAAAGACCACCACGGTAAACTGTTGGCTACTGTGACGAGACCTATACTTCCGACTAGGGTAATAATGAATAGCCATTCATATCGAACGATGGAATTAAATGCGCTGTAGTCGGCTCCGCTAAACACTCGATTCGCTATCACTAGTAAACCAAGTACTGACAGAGTCGTTAATCCTGAAAACCACGCAATCTGGAGAGAGCCTCTCTCTCTCCCTAGTGACCCGAGTATTGACCACTGAGTCGCCATAGCTAACCCAATTAAAACCGCCAGTAGCAAGGACACCATAGTCAAATATTTCTTGTTACTGCCAAGGAACCCAACGTATTTGTCCAAAAGATTCTATGCCATATCTCTGTCACTTTTTCCAATACGAAACCAGCGCCGAAAATCTCCTGCCTCCCAGGAGACCAGTAATTGTGCAGCCAAACCTATCGAAGAATACGTACCGACAATTACACCAATGAAAATTGACATTAAAAAAGACCTGATCGTGTCACCGCCGAGTAGGAGTAGAGCCCCTATCGGAAGTAAGAGAGTAAGCGAAGTGTTCAACGATCTCGCAAGAGTCTGAGTGAGTGCCAAATTGACATTTTCAACTAAAGAGTTGCGAGGAGAAAATGTTATGTTTTCCCGTATTCGATCGAACACAACAATAGAGTCATGCACTGAAAATCCGATCGCTGTTAATACCCCAGTTATGAACATCAAGTTCACCTCTAGACCCAGCATCGGACCAAGGACAGCAAAAAAACCAAGCACAATTAGCGTGTCATGGAATAGAGCTATGATCGCGCAAATCGCATAACGCCAAGGTTTCTCGAGTGTTGAAAATGCAAACCGAACATAGCCCATTATGAACAATGCGGCGATGACTACTGCCAGTGCAGCGTTACGCACTGCAGCATCCGAAACCACTGGAGAAACGCTCGAGAATTCTAGTAATTCGAAAGGTCCTAAGGCAGCTTCAAGTTCTGACTCAACCTTCGCTTTTTCGCCCAATTCAACATCACTACTGGGAGTTGGTTCCACCGGAGCTGAATTCGGGACATACTCTCGGATATCGGATTCAGTTACCCATCCGGTTGCACCGTCAGCACCCACCAGATAATTCCTACCGTCCGGGCAATCAACAAGTTCATACACATCTAATTCACGATTGGCGGGGACCTCAGCCCTGACCGCATAAAGACTGCATGCATCACCGGCAATAGTCGATCGGACAAAAATCTCGCCTGAATCGCTAGATTCCTTGCCCGTGGTCAATTTACCAACCACCTGCATCAACGCTGGTTCTGCAATATCTTTCTGGCTATAGTCCGATTCCGGCACTACTTCAGTAAAAGCGCCGTCGGGTATCTCGAATTGATCGGTCTTGATTAAATATTGATTGACACCCGTCGACTGTATCCGAGCTTCGGGATGATCCAAACGAGTCAACACTTCCCTAACCTGCGCCTGATCCACTTTTGTGTCAGTCGAAAATTGTACGAGCATCGTGGTTCCCGAACTAAACTCGATCCCCGGAACCAGACCTGGTCTGATCAGAAAAATGACTGAAAGTATCATCAGCAAACCAGAAAGTAAAAACCACCACTTACGTGGCTTCACCAAGTCAAGCTTTGAAGTATCTGAGGAAATGGATTCTGGATTCATGAACAAATCTAGGTAGTTATATGAGACTACCTTACTCCTCTCGAGATACTTCCGAAATCGATCCATCTACGGGACGATTTCAGATTTGCAAAGACTCGTATGAATGTGCGACTAACTACAATCGAAGAGAACATCGACACTATTACACCTATTCCAAGCGTCAGTGAAAAGCCTTGCACTAGTGGTGCGCTAAACGCACCGACACCAGGTAATTGAATTCCGCTGCCTAAGAGATAGAGTATGAAACATGTGATTAGCGTAGTAACGTTCGAATCCCGAATTGATGACCAAGCTCGTGCAAAGCCAGAATTTACAGACATGTCCACCGAACGGCCCGAGCGCAGTTCTTCTTTGATTCGCTCGAAAATCAGAATGTTTGCGTCAACTGCCATCCCAACACTAAGTATGAATCCGCCGATTCCTGCAAGAGTCAAAGTTACTGGCAAAAGTTTAAAAATTGCGAGAGTAATTAATGTATAAATTGTGAGGGCAAGGACTGCTATTAAACCCGGGAATTGATAGTACAGAATCATAAAAACAGCCACCAGCACTAGTCCTATAAACCCAGCAGTGAGGGATTTCTCCACAGAGTCTTGCCCTAAGGTTGCATCCACTGATTGCTCCTGTAGCACGGTCAATGACAGAGGTAAGGCCCCAGCATTCAGTTGGATGACTAATTCGCGAGCTTCCGCGAGGTCTTGTCCGGTAATTACACCATTCGAGCGAATTACTGCCTGTACTCTAGGTGCTGAAAGAAGTTCATCATCCAGAAAAATGGCGATCTGATCACTCCCGACGAATTTGCCACGATTCGCTACAGCTCGCGATGTGATTTGTTCAAATAATTCGGCACCGTCACTGTTAAACTCGAAGGCAATCTGTGACTCTCCAATCTCATTGAATGCTACGTAGCTATTAGGCAGAAGATACGCTCCAGTGAGACCTTTAACTTCATCATCTACTATCCCGGTTGCCTCGTACCACTGCCCTGCTGAATCACAGGGAATCCCCTTCACAGGAGCTATTTCTGCCGATTCACAAAAGCGAAGCTGAGCAGTCCGACCCACTAGTGAACGAGCCTGTTCGGGGGACAATCCGGGCATTTGGACAGCAATATTAGAGGCTCCTTGTCGAGTAATCTCAGACTCGGACAGCCCTGATGCATCCACTCGTTTTCGAAGAACGCTGATTGTCCCGTCCAAAGCCTCGGTAAGATCACCATCGAAATTTTGTGGGACTTCAGCTTGAAGTAAAAGTCTAGTTCCACCCTGCAAATCAAGCCCAAGACGCATATCACGCCGTTCAAAATCTCCAATTTGAAGACCGTTACCTCCTGGTAGCGAACTCAGGACAGGGACATCGCCGAAGTATTTGTCCGGCTCACTTGGCCATAGAATCAAAATAGAAACAATTGCCAACAAAAATATTGATGAGAGTGCTATTAGATTACGCATGTCAAAGGATTCCTTACTCCAGTGCACATGTCAGCACTGTTATCCTCTTCGAAAGACAGTGCAGGCTCAAAATTACTAATCTCTTTGTCCAGTAGCGGCACTGCCGTCAGTCCTGCTCTTCTTGCTCTTCTTGCTCTTCTTGCTCTTCTTGCTCTTCTTGCTCTTCTTGCTCTTCATTTTTCTCAGCGATTATCGACGAGACCGAATCTGAAGTGGCTTCTACCACTACATCCTCCGTTAACTCAAGATGCAAACGCATCGGACCGTCACTCGGGGTATCAATATCTGTTACGACAGCAAAAAATCCAGCATTAGTCAATACTTCGTCCCCAATTTTCAGACTCGAAAGCGTCTCTTTCCTTTTCTTTTGCTGATTCAGCATCGGTCGGAGCAAAATAAAATAAAAGGCACCCGCAAGAGCTATGGGTAAAAGGAGTGATTCCAAGACTAGTCCTCTCTCAATTCAATATATACATATATATTAGTAATGTCCCATTAGCTTATCGCACCGCGTGACAGGGCGACACACTAGCCGGAATTATGCTCATCGGCTTCAACATTTTCATTTTCTGGGCGTGGTGGAGAATAAGTAATAGCTGAACCTTCATCGACGTGATCAACATACAAAAGTCCATTTACATGATCTGTCTCATGTTCGAAGGCTTGGGCTAACAAAGTGTTGGTTTCTGTAATCGATATCCGTTCACCCATGGCGGATAATCCTCGGAGTGTTACTGATTCGGAACGCTCCACCGGGGCTGAATAGCCAGGGACAGATAAGCATCCCTCCATAATTAGTCGGGTTCCTTCAGTTTTCGTAATCTCCGGATTGACTACTGCAAAAGCAGGTTCATCCGGCATTCCAAAGACGACAACACGCAACGGAATACCAATTTGAGGCGCCGCCAAGCCAACGCCGTGTGCCTCGTACATTGACTCGATCATATCCTGAATAAGGTTTTGGATACTTCCATCAATTTGTCTGACCCGTTTAGCGGGCTGCCGCAGTATCGAATCTCCAAGATAGCGGATAGGTCTTCTGCTCATAGCTGATAGCATCGCATGTTCCACTCGTTTCTGCAGCTTTCTGGAGCTAATAGAAGTCAATCGGGTCGATATCTACGACCCAACCTGCTGGAAGTGGTCCAAACTTGTTTAATATTAGATTCGGATCAGGTGAAAATATTAAGATCTCTCGTCTGAACATTCCTTTGGCTTTAGAGATTGTTGGAATAAACGGCCCCCTGACATCAGAGTCTGGGAAGCTCACAGCCACTGATGATATCGAAGATGCCAGCCTCACCGATTCCTGTTCAATATAAAGTCGGTTACTGTGTCTGATTCCAAGTCTTGCGATCCGGCGAAATGGCGGATAACCGTAGGTCCGTCTCCAGGAAATCTCCTGATCCATATACGCTTGTGGCTCATCGTTGATAAACGCTTTGACTAATTCATTATCGAGATCGTAGCCTTGTACAATCATTTTTCCTGGGAGGTTAGCTCGCCCGGCCCGACCTTTAACTTGCGTCAGTAGGGAAAAAATTCGTTGGTTCGATCGAAAGTCTTGACCACCTGACAAACCTTCCAGCGAGACCACTCCGACGAGCGTCAGGAAAGGCAAGTCAAGACCTTTAGAAATCATTTGGGTTCCAACGAGAATATCTATTTCTTGTTGCTCCAGTCTCTCAACCAATTCGAGATGTTTTTTTGCTCCATTGACCGCATCCGAATCCCATCTCGCCACACGAGCGTTTGGAAACTGTTTATTAATCAAATCCTCTACCCGTTGAGTGCCTGCACCTATTGGATGCAGTCTTCGGTCACAATTAGTCGTACTACAAATCCCATCATAAATTTGAGATGCTCCGCAAAAATGACACACTAACTGGGTTGGTTCTCGGTCACTATGCAATGTGAGAACCAAGTCACAACGCTTGCACTTGGGTGTGCACCCATCGTCACAAATTAAAAAGGGAGCAAACCCTCTTCGATTCACGAGCAAAAGTACCTGCTCGTTACGATCTAATGCGTCGATGATTAGTTCACTCAGGCGACGGGATATCAACCCCGTCTCGTTACGCATGTCGACCAATTCTACGTCACTAAGTGGTCGCCTAGCCCATGGAATTCGACTTCCATCGGACTGGGCGACCACGCGGACCTGTTCATCCATGCTAATTTTAGAAATCTCGCCAAGATTACTCAGCTGGTAGTTTTCCGGATCTGGCGTGGCGGACCCATAGACGATGGTGCAACCATACAGTTGATTCATTTGGCTAGCTACAGTCCGAGCATCATATCGTGGCTCCTGCTGACTTTGTTTGTACGAGTTATCGTGAGATTCATCCAGAATGATCAGCCTAATATCTTTTTGAGGCACAAAAATACTCGAACGAGAACCGATAACAACTAGGTAATCTCCTCGCTTTATCGCATGCCACTCATCAAATATTTCGCCCCGCGATAGGCCAGAGTGCATCACGCCTACTTCACCAGGAAATTGCTCCGCAATCCTTCTAATCATCTGAGGAGTGAGTGCGATCTCTGGAACCATCAGAAGGGCCTTTTTACCCAGAGTTTTGATATGACGTATACATTCGATATATACTTCCGTTTTGCCACTGCCAGTGACACCATGCAACAAAAATTGCTGACCGGAATCTGACTCAAGTGATTTTATTATGGTATCCACGGCAGACTGCTGTTGCTCAACGAGTGTCTTCGCTGGGGTCCGCGAAATCACATACGGTTCCAGCGGACTCCGCTCCTTAAGAACTTGAATTTTTTCTACAAGGCCTTTTGTACGCAAGAGTTCGAGGGATCTACCAATGCCTTTACCCTCGATCCCCCATCTCTTAATGTCATCTCGTGTGAAAGTTCTCAAACCCGACTGTGAATGCAACTCCACAGCGGCTTTAAGTATCTGTAATGACTCCCTTTCCAATCCGGTCATTGCGGTCGATTCGAGATAATTATTGAGTTCGGCATTGCTCAAGCGTACTGATATTTTCTGATTTTCTATTCCGAGTATGCCTTGAGTCAATAGTTTGTCCGCTGCCCGTTTCCAGTTATGGCCGCGACCCTTAATCACCTCAACATTCACACTTCCTTCCGCGAGCACAAGACGAAGAAGCTTTGCGTCAACCGTGCGACTAAGTTTCGCAAAATCAACAACCTCTACATCCTTCTGAAAAGCCTCCGCTGTTAACCGGAACATATTTTCGATCCTAGGTTTGCCAGCAGCCAGTCCAAGCTCGAAGTGTTCGTTGATAAGCTTCAATTTGACAAGTGCTCGAAGCGCGACTGATAAGCGAGAGCGTGGCATGACACGTGACATGCGGTCAGTAAATAGTCTCTCTTCCACTGACCGTTCTTTTTCCAATTGATCGAGAATCAATTGTTGGTCGTTTGATAAGGCGATCTGATTAGGGTGAACCACATTTTCGGAGTCCGATGAGATTAGATAAAATTTCACCGGTGATCGTAAGAGACTCGCGGGGAAAAATAATTTGAGGACACTCCATAGTGGAGTGAAATAATAATTAGCCATCCACTTAGCTAGATCTATCTGCTCAACTGCAAGGCGGAAATCAGTCTCGTCAGCACCACTGATAGGCCTAACTTGGTCAGGATCAAAACCAGGCGTATCAAGTGGCGCCTCAACAATTATCCCTTGGAGCAACTGCCTACCGAATGGCACGATAACAAACTGACCGACTCGTGCTTCTAGATGACTGGGAATTTCATATGAAAAAGTAAGCCCAGTGGGATTCGGAGTATTAACAGCCACCTTGGCATAGGACTTGAACTGCGGAGGAACGGTCATCGAGAACGATGATAGTCGTATTAGCTTCGATTAGCTTCCTTGACTCTAGCAGCCCGCCCAGTTCTACCCCTCAGGTAGTACAGTCGGGATCTTCTGACTTTCCCTTTTCGTGTGACAGACAGCGACTCGAGCCTGGGAGACGATAATGGTATCGTCCGTTCAACCCCGAATCCTCTCTGCACTCGCCGTACAGTGAAATTACCAGCCTGACCTTTTTTCATTCGAATGATTGTGCCTTCGAACGGCTGCAATCGCCAACTGTCCTGGTTAGAGGAGGATCCTTCGGATATCCAAAGCATCAGGCGAACCGTATCCCCTACACCAAAATTAGGAAGAGGTTCTTTATCGGCAGGCCGCTCTTCGGCCAACTGGCTAAGAATTCCCAAATTTGTCACTGGTTCCCCCAATATGAAAACGCTCTAATTCATCCACTACTTCTGTACTATTAAGCACGGAGAATTAATTCTCTCTCTTATTCACTCTAAGGTCGAGGGGTGACGAAGATCAATCATCAGCAAACTCTTTGTACATATTTTCCAGTTGAGACTTCGCAAAAGCGATATCCGTAAGCAGATCGGGTCTCCTTTGGATTGTCCTCTCGAGACTTTTCATTTCACGCCAGCGAGCTATTTTTGCGTGATTGCCCGAGAGCAATACTGGAGGAACCTCCCACCCCTCATAATTTGCCGGACGAGCGTACTGAGGGTATTCGAGCAGCCCAGTCCCGAATGACTCTTCCTTAAGAGAATCTGAACTCCCAAGAACTCCTTCGAGTTGTCTGGCAAGTACATCTATAAGAACCATGGCGGGCAATTCACCTCCAGACAAAACAAAGTCTCCTACGGATATCTCATCATTGACTTTGTTCTGCAAAAATCGTTCATCCATACCCTCGTATCGACCACAGACCAAAATAAGATTAGGGCATCCAATTAGATCGGCAACAACCTCTTCAGATAAGGGACGACCACTTGCACTCATTGCAATTGTTCTAGATTCACCCTCGGTCTGTGAGGACACTTGGTCCACAGCCTCAAATAGTGGACCTGGCATCAAGAGCATCCCCGCCCCTCCGCCAAAGGGAGGACTGTCCACGGTTCTGTGATTATCACCGGCATAACGTCGAAGATCATGTAAGAATATTTCTATGATCTTGTTCTCGCGGGCACGACCAATTATCGAGTCATCTAGAGGGCCATCGAACATCCCAGGGAACAGGGTAATAATATCGAATCTCACCATTTCTCCATGTCTGACTAATGACTATCTGGATCCTTATGACCATTAATTTGTCCAAGGGCGTGACTCAAAACCGGCATAATCGTCTGAAGGTTCTCAGTGACTGCCTTTTCACTTCCGGGGAGATTGATTATCAGCGTAGCATTACGGACACCCACAACTAATCTTGACAGCATAGCAAACGGAGTCTGTCGCATACCATTTGCTCGCATCGCCTCTTCTATCCCTGGAATTCGGTAGTCAATTACTGATTCTGTTGCTTGAGGAGTGACGTCCCGTTCCGAAAGACCAGTACCACCAGTCGTGATGATAAGATGCAACAGCTTATCATCCGCCCAGGAGATAAGAGTTCCGGCAATTAGATTTTTTTCATCAGGCACTATTTGTTGTTCTAAAATACTTAGGGGTTGCTGAGAGAGAAGTTCCTGTATGGCAGGTCCAGATGTGTCTTTCCTCTCACCAGTTGAACCCTTATCACTAATGGTAAGAATCCCTGCTAAATAGATTTTCTCTGACATCACTATCTTCTCCTGATACTTTAATCATACTCGCACCAAACTGAGCCTTGGTTCGCGAGGCACAGTGCAAGACTGCCGCGGATGCTTTAGACTGTAGCCCCGTAGGGAATTACGGAGCCACATGACCAGGTATGTGTTTGTTACAGGTGGGGTTGTATCCTCTGTGGGTAAAGGGATCGTCACCGCATCTCTTGGACAAATTCTTAAGTCACGAGGCCTAAAGGTGTCAATCCTTAAGCTAGATCCTTACATCAACGTGGATCCTGGGACTATGTCTCCGTATCAGCATGGAGAGGTGTTTGTCACTGATGATGGCGCGGAGACAGATCTAGACCTCGGTCATTATGAACGATTCCTCGATGTCAATTTGTCAGGTTCGAACTCATCCTCGAGTGGACAGATTTACCAAGAAGTTATTCATCGAGAACGAAGCGGCCAATACTATGAGGGCAAAACCGTTCAGGCAATACCGCATATAACAGACGAGATCCAAAGAAGAATCATACTAGCGGGGGAAACACTAGGTGCCGAAGTCGTCCTTGTTGAGGTCGGAGGAACAGTCGGAGATATCGAAGGTCAGGTGTTTCTTGAGGCTGTAGCGCAAATGCGGTATGCGTCCGCCCCAGGCCAAACACTTTCTGTGCACGTAACACTTTTGCCTCAAATCGGTGCAACTAGTGAGCTAAAAACCAAGCCTACTCAGCACTCAGTTCGCACTTTGAGATCATTTGGAATTCAACCAGATCTTATTGTCACTCGTTCGGAGAAAGAAATTCCCGCAGAGCTTTGCGACAAAATTGCGCAGTTCTGCAATGTTGAACCCAATGCAGTTATCCCCTTAAAAACGGCAAAATCAATCTATGAAGTACCTATCATGCTCGAAGCGCTCGGTGTGGGTAATCTTACTGTAGAAAAACTCTCACTGGAGCGGAAGGAGCCAGATCTTGGGCAATGGAGCATGTTTAGCAGACAACTCACAAACCCCAACCATAGTGATAGAGTTCGCATACATGTGGTCGGCAAATATGTAAATGGTCCAGATGCCTACTTATCCATACAAGAAGCAATCGCCCATGCGGCGGTAAGCTGTAATACCGGGTTCGAAATAGTCTGGGTTGATGCTCAACAAGTCGATGGCGGTGACATCAACGAAATTTTTCGAGACTCAGACGGCATTGTGCTTTGTCCAGGCTTTGACGAGCGAGGTGTCGAAGGAAAGATCAAGGCTGCAACTTTTGCGCGAGAAAATCAAATCCCGTACCTAGGTGACTGCCTCGGAATGCAAATCCTTGTGATCGAGTTCGCTCGAAACGTGGCTGGGCTACAAGGAGCTCATTCTACAGAGATGAATCCCGATACGCCTTATCCAGTGATCGACATAATGGAAGAACAAAAGATGGTGGAGACCCGGGGCGGAACAATGAGACTTGGGGGTTATGACTGTGAATTAATTCCTGATACGCGAACGTATCAGGCATACGGTCAAAAACTGGTTCGAGAACGACACAGGCACAGGTACGAGGTAAACAATTCTCTTCTACCTGAACTTGAAAAAAATGGGCTGGTAGTTGCTGGCCGTCATCCAGAACGAAATTTAGTAGAGATTGTTGAACTTGCTGACCATCCGTTTATGGTTGGAGCTCAATTCCATCCTGAATTCACTAGCCGCCCGCTCAGACCCAACCCGCTTTTCAGAGCCTTAATCGACGCTTCACTAACCTATTCTCAAAAACAAGTAGACAGGTAACCGGACTATTGACCGATAGGTAAAATCAATGGCATTTTGGATTTTTTTACACCTAAGCTCGCTCATGTACCTATGCGTGGGCATTGGCGCTGCGGTGGTTCCAGTTTGGATGTCTTGGAAAAGAGATGATATCAACGAAAGAGTCATACTGCTTCTCACCTCCCAGAAGGCCTTTACCGTTGGTCTTTTGCCCGGCATTATTGCTGTATTGTTTTCCGGCTACGCGTGGGTTGCTGCAGGTAACCATTCGATCACGTCTGGGTCAATGATCATTATACAAATTTTATTTTTTCTGAATTTATTTCTATTCATTCCACTTTTTGGGGTAGCTCTCAGACGCGTCAAATGGAGCGCACTAAGCGCTCAAAAATCAGGAGGAACTAGTGAAGACTTGGTGGATGCTCTTGCGGACAACGTACCTTTAGTATTTGGCACTATGATAATCGCGAGTATCCCTCTAATGCTCCTACTAGTAGTGATTCGATTTTTTTAGAGCTTAGACTTAAGGACGGTCAAATGAAAATTTTTTTAGATACAGCAAACATCGGTGACATACGAACGGCTGCAAAGCTTGGAGTCGTTGACGGGATTACCACCAACCCTTCTCTTGTAGCGAAAGAAGGAGTTCAATACAAGGACAGGATTCTTGAAATAGCGGAAGTAATAGATGGACCCCTATCAGCTGAATGTGTCTCCTTGGAAATTTCTGAGCTATGCGAAGAGGCTCGCAGAGTAGCAAGCTGGCACCCTAATGTCGTAGTGAAAATACCGATGGGAAAAGTCGGACTCGAAGCGATTTCTACGTTATCGTCTGAAGGAATAAAAATTAACTGCACCCTAATTTTCAGTGTGAACCAAGCCTTTCTTGCAGCAAAGGCTGGGGCAACGTTTGTGTCGCCATTTATTGGCAGGCTGAACGATGGGGGAGCTGACGGCATGATACTTATCCGCGAGTGCGCAACAATTTTCAATAACTATCCTGGAATCAGCACTGAAATTCTGGCGGCCTCGATAAGAGGACCTCGAGATGTCACCGATGTTGCATTGGCTGGGGCACATGTGGCTACTATCCCACCGAATGTTCTAGCCCAAATGATTGAGCATCCTTTGACTGACAGAGGAATCGATGCTTTTCTTGCAGATGCTAAATCATACGATCCGGTCTAACACGTCCTGCACGACTCTAGCAAAAGCGTAGGTCTCTGCATTACACAATCTCATTCGTACTGTGAAATTCGAGGGGTTACCTGTGGGCCCCATCCCTAACCATTGCGTTCAAAATCAATAGAGCACTATACACATATATAGGGATCAATTTGGCACTAATATGAGATTAATAGACTAAATAGGGATTTATGTAGTACAATTTCTGCTGTATCAGATTAAATAGGGATTGCAATGTTCGGAACAGTTCGAGCCAAATTAGATTCTAATGGTCGCCTGGCGATGCCGTTGAAGCATCTTCAAGAGTTCAATTCTGACTCTGGGACCGGCACTGGTCACGGAATACTCGTGATTAGTGAGGACGGCTGTATTGAAGTTTTCTCAAAAGGAAAGTTCGGAGCTGAGTCAGAACGAAATTTTCCTAATATCGAAGGATCGCGAGATGGTGAAGTCCGGGAGCGGCGCAGAGGCCTCCTCGGGAACGCGTATGGAGTCGATATAGACGAACGAGGGCGATTTTCCATTCCTAGTAAATACCGAGAATACGCAAATCTTTCAAGTGGTAGTGTCATTCTTTCTGCTTGTGGCGATTACATAGAGATATGGGCACCAGCCCGCTGTCCCAAAATTTTATTGGATTTTCTTCCTGATGAAAGGAGCAGATAAAACACAGTGGTTTGTGTACTACGGTAGAGAGCGCGATGTGAGTGCCCCAGTTCAATTGAATTAGGTCAGAAATAATAAGACGTCGCCCCCTCGACAACACAACAAAATGACCTTGCTCGAAAGAATTCATTCGCAGCGCGCTCTTTACCGTAGTGACAATCAGTAAAACTGAGACCACTCGGTATTTGGGGTGGCTCCGCTAACGCCATACTAATGTTAATCCCCGCCAACATATGGAAAACGGAGCCACCCCAAAATATATTCCACTAGGAGAATCCGTTAACACCGGGGACCAGATGAACATACTTAACACCAAACAAAAACAGCCACACACATCAGTAATGACTAAAGAGGTCGTCGAATATCTGCAAATCCGTGATGGTGGAATCTACATCGACGGAACGATTGGTGCTGGTGGTCATACAGAAGCAATACTACAAGCGTCTAATAACTCTGCATCCATCATAGGAATTGATAAAGACCCTGAAGCACTCAATCTTACTGAACTCCTGTTAAAACCCTATCGGAAAAATATAACTCTCCGACAGGGAAGCTTTGCGGACATGGAGTCAATCTGCAAAACCATCGGAGTTGATCAGGTAGATGGAATTTTATTGGATCTCGGAATTTCGTCAATGCAATTGGAGAGTTCTGGGAGAGGATTTTCTTTTATCGAAAACGAACCTCTCGATATGCGAATGGATCCACAAACAAAAACTACGGCTGCTGACATAGTCAACAAATACCCGATCGATGAACTTGAGCATATCTTAAGAAATTTTGGTGATGAGCCTAAAGCTCGAAGGATATCGAAAATCATCTCTGCAGCTCGACCCGTATCAACCACGAAGCAACTCGCTGAACTGGTAAGTAGGGCTGTGCTCCTGAATATGTCTAGCAAGCAGAAGGTAAAAATTCATCCTGCAACTAAAACTTTTCAAGC